>JADZBA010000410.1 GCA_020852355.1 Alphaproteobacteria bacterium | reverse complement strand
GGCTTCGGCCAGACCGGCCCCTATGCCGGGCGCGGCGGCTTCGACCTGATGACCCAGGCAATGTCCGGCCTGATGGCCGTGAACGGCCCCGCCGACGGCCCGCCGCACCGCCTGCCGATCGCCATCTCCGACGTCGCCGCGGGCCTGTTCCTCGCGGTCGGCCTGCTCTCGGCCCTGTGGCGGCGCGAGCGCACCGGCCGCGGCCAGTGGGTCGAGACCTCGCTCTACGAAGCCGCCGTGTCGCTCGGCGTCTACGAGGCGGCGCACTGCTTCGCCACCGGCGAGCGGCCGCCGCGCATCGGCCAGGCCCATCGCGGCAGCTCGCCCTACCAGGTGTTCCAGACCGCCGACGGCTGGATGACGGTGGGCGCGCCGCAGCAGAACTTCTACGTCCGCTTCTGCGCCATCATCGGCCGGCCCGAGCTGATCGACGATCCCCGCTTCCTCACCAATGCCGACCGCGTCGCCAACAACGACGCCCTCGTCGCCCTCATCCAGGAGGCGATGCGCGGGCACCCGACCGCCCACTGGATGGCGGCGCTGGAGGATGCCGGCATCCCCGCCGGGCCGGTCATGACCCACGACCAGGTCTTCGCCGATCCGCAGATCCTGCAACGCGAGATGGTGGTCGAGACCGAGCATCCGACGGCGGGCCGGATGCGCAACCTCGGCGTCGCGGTGAAGATGTCCGAGACGCCGGGCGGCGTGCGCCGGCCGGCGCCGACCCTGGGCCAGCATTCCGCGGAGATCCGCGCCGAGGTCGCCGCGCGCGTCCGGCCGCGGCTGGCAGGGGAATGAGCCGCGCTCGGACGATGACGCGGGGGCGGGCGAGGTGAGATAGTCGGCACCAGCGACGGCCGGCCGGGGCACGCTCGGCCCCGCCGGGCCGCGCGAAAGGGGGGACGGCATGGCGACCATCGGCACTCCCGCAGGAGACTTCCTCGTCGGCACCGACGGCGGCGACACCATCCTGGGTGGCCAGGGCGACGACATCATCCTCGGCCTCGGCGGCAACGATTCCCTCCTCGGCGAGGCCGGGGCCGACACCCTGTTCGGCGGCGGGAACGTCGATTTCACCGCCAGCGGCTTGGACTGGCTGCAGGGCGGCGACGGCGCCGACCAGATCTTCGGCGGCGACGCCTTCGACTTCATCGACGGCGGCAACGGCGACGATTCGGTCAATGGCAACACGGGCAGCGACGACGTCCATGGCGGCAACGGCGCCGACTTCGTGCGCGGCGGGCAGGAACGCGACAGCGTCTGGGGCGACGGCGGCGACGACTGGCACGTCAACGGCAATCTCGGCAACGACCTGGTCTACGGCGGGTACGGCAGCGACACGATATTCGGCGGCCAGGGCGACGATTCGATGGATGGCGACTTCCTGGGGCTGGGCGGCGGCCCGGATGGCGACGACCTGATGAGCGGCGATCTCGGGTCCGATCTGATGTATGGCCGCGACGGCGACGACACGCTGGCGGGCGGACCCGGCCGCGACACGCTGCACGGCGATGGTGGCGACGACCTCCTCTCCGGCGGAGACGGGGCCGACGATTTCATCGTGGACACCGGGGGCGCCCGCGACGTCATCGACGACTTCGAGCCGGGCAGCGACCGGATCGGGCTGAAGGCCAACCTCAACGGCCAGCAGATCGACACATTCGCCGAGGTCATCGCCCGCGCCGAGGAGGACGACGAAGGAAACACGGTCTTCGACCTCGGCCCCAGCATGTTCCTCACGGTCTACGGGTGGGTGCCGGGGGACTTCAGCGCCGGCGATTTCTTCTTCTTCTGATCCACCCGATCGCAACCGGTCCCGGCGCGGTCGGAGCCGCGTGCCGGTGCGACGCTTCGACCACGGGTCGGACGGCTCGCCGATGGTACGCTGATCCGCTGGGATCAGATGTGGGGGCGGGCGGTTTCGCCGGCAATGCGATCGGGGTGATCCACATGGCGACTATCGGCACTCCTGCCGGAGATTTCCTCGTCGGCACCGGCAGCGGCGAGAAGATCTCCGGCGGCGACGGCGACGACGTGATCATCGGCCTGGGCGGCGCGGACGAACTCCAGGGCGACGCCGGTGCGGACACGCTGTTCGGCGGCGGGAACACCGACTTCACCGCGAGCGGCAACGACACTCTCGTCGGCGGGGACGGCGACGACCAGATCTTCGGCGGCGACGCCGACGACTGGATTTCCGGCAGCGGCGGCGACGATTCGGTCAACGGTAACACCGGCAGCGACGACGTTCACGGCGAGAACGGCGCCGACTTCGTGCGCGGCGGCCAGGACCGGGACACCGTCTGGGGCGATGGTGGCGACGACTGGCACGTCAACGGCAATCTCGGCGACGACGTCGTGATCGGCAGCGAGGGGAACGACACCGTCTTCGGCGGCCAGGGCGACGACATCGTGCTCGGCGACTTCGGACCGTGGAACGGCGACGACCTCATGAGCGGCGATCTCGGAGCCGACCTGCTGCGCGGCGGCGGCGGGGAAGACACGATCGCCGGTGGCGACGGCCGCGACACGCTGCACGGCGAGGGTGGCGACGACCTCCTATACGGCGGCGCGGGAGCCGATGATTTCGTGGTGGATAGCGGCGGCGCGCGGGACGTCATCGTCGACTTTGAGGCGGGGAGCGACCGCATCGGGCTCAAGTCCAATCTGAACGCGCAGCCGCTCGACAGCTTCGCCGAGGTGATCGCGCGGGCCGAGGGAGACGGAAAGGGAAACACGGTCTTCGACCTGGGCCCCAGCATGTTCCTCACGGTCTTGGGCCGGTCCCCGGCGGACTTCGGCGCCGGCGATTTCTTCTTCTTCTGAGCCCGGCGACCGCTCAGCGGCCGAGACCGTCGAGCAGCCGCGTCACCGCGGGCAGCATGCGCGCGACGACCACGGCCACCCCCGCCGCATTGGGGTGGATGCCGTCGGGCTGGTTCAGCGCCGCGTCCGCCGCCACCCCGTCGAGAAAGAACGGGTAGAGCGGCACGCCGTGGCGCTCGGCGAGGCGCGCGTAGATCGCGTCGAACGCCGCGCCGTATTCCCGCCCGAGATTGGGCGGCGCCAGCATCCCGACGAGCAGCGTGCGGACCCCGGCCGCCTTGAGGCGTGCGAGAATGCGGTCGAGGTTGGCCTCGGTCTGGGCCGGCTCCAGCGCCCGCAGCGCGTCGTTGGCCCCCAGCGCCACCAGCGCCGCGTCGGGCTTGTCGGCGAGTGCCCAGTCGAGGCGGGCGAGGCCGCCGGCCGAGGTGTCGCCGGAGACCCCGCCATTGACGACGGTCACGTCGTACCCCGCCGCCCGCAGCGCGCGCTGGAGCCGGGCCGTGAAGCCGTCCCCGGTCGGCAGGCCGAATCCGGCGGTCAGGCTGTCGCCCAGCGCGAGCAGCTTGACCGAGGCCGCCATGGCGCCGGGCGCGAGGATCAGCCCCAGGATCAGCGCGCCCGCGTTGAACAGGCGGCCGAGCGCGCCATATCTGCGGGGTGGACGACGGCCAGCCGGGGGCGGCCTTCTCCCGCCCGTCCCGTTCACCATGCACGGCCGTCCCATGCCATCGCCCGCTCCGCTCGTCGCGCTCTCCGCTCTGGAGGTGAAGCTGGAGAGCGACGCCGGCATCGTCAACATCCTGCGCGGCATCGACCTCGCCATCGCGCCCGGCGAGACGATCGGCGTCGTCGGGCCCTCGGGGTCGGGCAAGTCGACCCTGCTGATGGCCATGGCCGGCCTGGAGCGGCCGACGGCAGGGCGGATCGAGGTCGCCGGCGTCGACCTCGCCACGCTCGACGAGGACGGCCTCGCCCGCTTCCGGCGCGACCATGTCGGCATCGTCTTCCAGTCCTTCCACCTCATCCCCACCATGTCGGCCCTGGAGAACGTCGCGGTGCCGCTGGAGCTGGCCGGCCGGGCCGACGCCTTCGCGCGCGCCAGCCAGGGGTTGGCGGCCGTCGGTCTCGGCCATCGCCTCGCCCACTATCCGGGGCAGCTCTCGGGCGGCGAGCAGCAGCGCGTCGCGCTGGCGCGGGCCTTCGTCAACGCCCCGCGCCTGCTGCTGGCGGACGAGCCGACCGGCAACCTCGACGGCGCCACCGGCCGGCAGGTGATCGACCTGCTGTTCGACCTGCGCGCACGCCACGGCACCACGCTGCTGCTGATCACCCACGACCCCGCGCTCGCCGCCCGCGCCGACCGCATCGTGCGCATCGGCGACGGCCGCATCGTCGCCGACGAGCGCCGCACGCCGGTCCGCGCGGTCGCCGGCTGAGCGATGCGCCTGCCCCTCGCCTTCCGCCTGGCGCGGCGCGAGCTGCGCGGCGGCATCGCCGGCTTCCGCCTGTTCGTCGCCTGCCTCGCGCTCGGCGTCGCGGCGATCGCCGGCGTCGGCTCCTTCGCCGCGGCGATCACCGCCGGTCTCGACGCCGACGCGCGCCGGCTGCTCGGCGGCGACGTCGAGCTGCGCAGCGTCCATCGCCCGATCGCCGAGGCGGCTCGCGCCGCCCTGCTCGCCGCCGGGCGCGTCTCCGAGGTCGTCGAGATGCGCGCCATGGCGCGCGCCGGCGACCGTCGCACGCTGGTCGAGCTGAAGGCGATGGACGACGCGTGGCCCCTGGTCGGCACCGTCGAGACCGAGCCGGCGGGCGGGCCCGAGGCGCTGCTGCGCGGGCCCGGGCGCGGCATCCTTCTGGACCCGGCGCTGCTCGGGAGCCTGCGGGTCGCGGTCGGCGACCATGTGCGCATCGGCGACGCGGAGTTCACCGTGCGGGGGACCCTGCTGCGCGAGCCCGACCGTGCCACCACCGGCATCGCGCTGGGCCCGCCCGTGGTGATCCGCGACGTCGACATGGCCGCGACCGGGCTGATCCAGCCGGGCAGCCTCGTCTCCTACCGCTATCGCCTGGTGCTGCCGCCGGGCCGCGACGCCGCCGCCTTCGCCGACGCGCTGACCGCCCGCTTCCCCGATGCGGGCTGGCGGGCGCGCACCCCCGCCACCGCCGCCCCGGGTCTGCGCTCGTTCATCGAGCGCCTGGCGCTCTACTTGACGCTCGTGGGGCTGACCGCGCTGCTGGTCGGCGGCGTCGGCGTCGCCAATGCCGTCGAGAGCTTCCTCGAGCGCAAGCGCACGACGATCGCCACCCTGAAGTGCCTGGGCGCCCCGGCCGGCACGGTGCTGGCGACCTACCTGATCCAGGTCCTGGCGATGGCCGGGCTCGGCGTCGGGATCGGACTCCTGATCGGTGCCGCCCTGCCCTGGGCCGCGGCCGCCGCCGTCGGCGACCATCTGCCCGTCGCCGCCCGCACCGGCCTCTATCCCGGGCCGCTGGCGCTGGCCGCGGCCTTCGGGATGCTGACCGCGCTCGCCTTCGCGCTCTGGCCGCTCGGCCGGGCGCGGGCGATGTCGGCGGCCGAGCTCTTCCGCGAGTTGGTGCGGCCCGGGCGCGGCCGGCCGGCGGCCGCGATCGTCGTCGCCGTCGGCGCCGCCGCGGCGGCGCTGGCCGCCCTCGCGATCGCGAGCGCGCCGGACCGGCGGCTGGCCCTGTGGTTCGTGATCGGGGTCGGTGGCGGCATGGCGCTGTTCCGCGCCGCGGGCTGGGCGGTGATGGCGATCGCCCGCCACCTGCCGCGCCCCGGGCGGCCGGCGCTGCGCCTGGCGCTCGCCAACCTGCACCGTCCGGGCGCCGCCACCCCCTCCGTCGTGCTGTCGCTCGGCCTCGGCCTGTCGACGCTGGTCGCCGTGGCGCTGGTCCAGGCGAACATGGAGCGCCAGGTCCGTGAGGCGATGCCGGCCGCCGCGCCCACCTTCTTCTTCATCGACATCCAGCCCGACCAGGTGGCCGCATTCGACGCTCTGGTCGCCGCGCATCCCGGCGTCGAGCGGCAGGACCGCGTCGCCTCCCTGCGCGGCCGCATCACCCGCATCAAGGGCGTCCCGGTCGACCAGGCGAAGGTGGCGCCGGAGGCGGAATGGGCGCTGCGCAACGAGCGCGGGCTGACCTATGCCGCCGCCCCGCCCGCCGGCTCGGAGGTGGTCGCGGGCGAATGGTGGTCGGCCGACTATCGCGGCCCGCCACTGATCTCGCTGGACGCCGAGATCGCCAAGGGCCTCGGGCTCGCCGTCGGCGACACCATGACGATCAACGTGCTGGGGCGCGAGGTCACGGCGCGCATCGCCAACCTGCGGCGGATCGGCTGGACCAGCCTCGCCATCAACTTCACCATCGTCTTCGCGCCGGGCACGCTGGAGGGCGCGCCGCAGACGCACATCGCGACCGCCCGCGTCAGCCCCGACCAGGAGGCCGCCCTGCTGAACGCCGTCACCGACCGCTTCGTCAACGTCTCGGGGATCCGCGTGCGCGATGCCCTCGACGCCGTCGACGGCATGCTGGGCGACATCGCGATGGCGACGCAGGCGACCGCGGCGATCACCCTGGCGGCCGGCCTCCTGGTCCTGGCGGGCGCCTTCGCCGCCGGCCACCACCGGCGGCTGCGCGACGCCGTGATCCTGAAGGTGGTGGGCGCCACCCGCCGGCAGGTGCTTTCCGCCTATCTCGCCGAGTACGGCATGCTCGGCCTGGCGACGGCCGTCGTGGCGGCGTCGTTCGGCACGCTCGCCGCATGGTTCGTGCTGACCGGCGTCATGCGCGCGCCCTGGGCGTTCCTGCCGCTGCCCGTCGCCGTCACCGCGGCGGCGGCGGTCGCCGCGACGCTCGCGTTCGGCTTCGCCGGCACGTGGCGCGCGCTCGGCCGGAAGGCGGCCCCATTCCTGCGGAATCCTTGAGGATATCCGGCGCCCGGGTGAAATCCTCGAAAGGTACGGGCCGCGGGCTCAACACTCGTATTGATCGCCTCGCGCGCTTCCCTATATTTCGACCCGGGAGAGACCATCGCGGGAACAACGGAGGCTTAGATGGCATACGGGCAGGACAGGCGCTACATGACGCGCGCCGAGGCGGAGGCGTCGCAGATCGACGTCGGCCTCCGGCAATACATGCTCCAGGTCTACAACTACATGGCGTCGGGCCTGGCGCTGACGGGCATCGTCGCCTATCTCGGCGCCACGACGGGCTTCTACGCGTCGGTGGCGCAGACGCCGTTCATCTGGCTGATCGTGCTGGCGCCGCTGGGTGCGGTGTTCTTCCTCAGCTTCCGCATCAGCCAGATGTCGTTCTTCACCGCCCAGGCGGCGTTCTGGGTGTTCTCGGTGCTGATGGGGCTGTCGCTCAGCTACATCTTCCTGCGCTACACCGGGGCCAGCGTCGCGCGCGTGTTCTTCATCACCGCCGGCACCTTCGCGGCGATGAGCCTCTACGGCTACACCACGAAGTCCGACCTGTCGCGCTTCGGCTCGTTCCTGATGATGGGCCTGATCGGCATCGTGATCGCGAGCCTGGTCAATATCTTCATCGGCTCGACCGCGCTGCAGTTCGCGATCTCGGTCATCGGCGTGCTGGTCTTCGTCGGCCTCACCGCCTACGACACCCAGCGCATCAAGGAAGTCTACATCGAGACCGACGACCGCGACACGATGGGCAAGAAGGCGCTGATGGGCGCGCTGACGCTCTATCTCGACTTCATCAACCTGTTCGTGCTGCTGCTGCAGCTCTTCGGCGGCCGGCGCGACTGAACGCGCCTCCGGCAGAGCCCCGAATCGAAGCCGCCCGGCGCCTCGCGCCGGGCGGTTTTTCTTCCAACATATCAATAGTTTATGGTGGTCGGACAGAGCTACTTACGCTCTCGCGATCCATGGTATAGTGCGGCCCCGTTGCGAGCGCCCCTTTCGGGGCGCGTTTCGCGTCGGGTGCGGCCCGCCTCAAGGCGGGTGAAGACCAGATCGAACAGGGACCCCCGAAACGGACGACGCCCGCCATGAAGCTCACGATCGAACGCGCCGCCCTGCTTCGCGCCCTGGCCCACGTGCAAAGCGTGGTCGAGCGCCGCAACACCATACCGATCCTGTCCAACCTGCTGATGCGCGGCGAGAAGGGGCAGCTCTCGCTGGCCGCGACCGACATGGATATCGAGATCGTCGAGACGGCGGTGGCGGAGGTCCAGCGGCCGGGCAGCACGACGGTCCCCGCGCACACCCTCTACGACATCGTGCGCAAGCTGCGCGAGGGCGCCCAGGTGCAGCTCGAGGCCGACAGCGCGAAGGCCTCGGTGACGCTGCGCTCGGGCCGCTCCACCTTCACGCTGGCGACGCTGCCGGCCGAGGACTTCCCGGCCCTGTCGGGCGGCGAGCTGCCGCATCGCTTCACGCTGGCCGCCGACGCCCTGCGCCGCCTCGTCGACCGGACGCGCTTCGCGATCTCGACCGAGGAGACGCGCTACTACCTGAACGGCATCTACCTCCATGCGGCGAAGGCGAACGACCTCGACGTCCTGCGCGCGGTCGCGACCGACGGCCACCGCCTGGCGCGGGTCGAGATGCCGCTGCCGGAGGGTGCCACCGGGATACAGGGCGTCATCGTCCCGCGCAAGACGGTGACCGAGCTGCGCAAGCTGATCGAGGAGGTCGCCGACCCGATCAGCATCGGCGTGTCCGACGCCAAGATCCGCTTCTCCTTCGCCGGCGCCACGCTGACATCGAAGCTGATCGACGGCAGCTTCCCGGAGTACGAGCGCGTCATCCCGACGCAGAACGACAAGATCATGGAGGTGGCGCGCCAGCCGTTCTTCGAGGCGGTCGACCGCGTGTCGACGATCACCTCGGACAAGGCGCGCGCCGTGAAGCTGCACGTCGATCCCAAGGGCCTGGTGCTGTCGGCGACGAGCCCGGAGACCGGCACCGCCCAGGAGGAGCTCGAAGTCAGCTACGGCGCCGCGCCGCTGGAGATCGGCTTCAACGCCCGCTACCTCCTCGACATCATGCAGCAGATCGAGGGCGACGACGCGCGCTTCGCGATGGCGGACGCCGGGTCGCCGACGCTGGTCCAGGACCGCAACGACGCGTCGGCGCTCTACGTCCTGATGCCGATGCGGGTGTGAGCGCGCGCCTGGCGTCGAGCTCCGCGCCGCCGGCCGTGGCGGCCGCGGCCGCCGTGGCCGTCGTCCGGCTCGACCTCTCCGACTTCCGCTGCTACCGCGAGGCGCGGCTCGACATCGACCCGCGTCCCGTCGTGCTGGCCGGCCCGAACGGTGCGGGCAAGACCAACCTGCTGGAGGCGGTGTCGTTCCTGGCGCCGGGCCGCGGCCTGCGCCGGGCGCGGCTGTCGGAGGTCGACCGCATCGGCGGTGGTCCCTGGGGCCTGCACGCGACCGTCGCGACGCTCGCCGGCGCGGTCGAGATCGGGACCGGCCGCGACGCCGAGGGCGAGATGCGCGAGCGCCGGCTGGTGCGCATCGACGGCGCCACGCCACGCAGCCAGACGGCGCTCGCCGGCGTCGCCGGGGTGGTCTGGCTGACCCCGCAGATGGACCGGCTGTTCCTGGAGGGCGGTACCGCGCGCCGGCGCTTCCTCGACCGGCTGGTCTACGGCTTCGATCCCGAGCATGCGACCCGCGTCGCCGCCTACGAGCATGCCCTGCGCGAGCGCGGGCGGCTGCTGCGCGAGCGCCCGGCGGATGCCGCCTGGCTCGGTGCGGTCGAGGAGCAGATGGCCGGCCAGGGCATCGCGATCGTGGCCGCCAGGCGCGAGCTCGCCGCCGCCATCGACCACGCCGTCGCCGAAGGGGTCGGCCCCTTCCCGCGGCCGCGCCTCGGCCTCGCCGGCACGGTCGAGGGCTGGCTCGACGCCATGCCGGCGCTGGCCGCGGAGGAGCGGCTGCGGGCGGCGCTGGCCGCCGGTCGCCGCGCCGACGCCGAGACCGGCGGCGCCGGCGTCGGCCCGCACCGCAGCGACCTGTGGGTGCGCCACGCCGCCAAGGACATGCCGGCCGAGCATTGCTCGACCGGCGAGCAGAAGGCCCTGCTGCTGGCGATCGTGCTGGCCGACGTGCGCCTGCAGGCCGCCGCCCGCGGCGTGCCGCCGATTTTGTTGCTCGACGAGGTCGCCGCCCATCTCGACGAGGAGCGGCGTACCCATCTCTATGACGAGATCCTGGCGCTCGGCGTCCAGGCCTGGCTGACCGGCACCGACGCCGCGCTCTTTGCGCCGCTCGCCGGAGCCGCCCAGCATTTTCGCGTGGCCGACGCCGTCGTCACGCCGCGCTGACGGAGAACCGCTCGATGACCAATCCGGCCGCCGCCCCGCGTCCGCAGGACGACGCCTACGATGCCAGCTCGATCCAGGTCCTGAAGGGCCTGGAGGCCGTGCGCAAGCGTCCGGGCATGTATATCGGCGACACCGACGACGGCTCGGGCCTGCATCACATGGTCTACGAGGTCGTCGACAACGCCATCGACGAGGCGCTGGCGGGCCACGCCGACAAGGTCGACGTCGTGCTGAACGCCGACGGCTCGGTCACCGTCACCGACAATGGCCGCGGCATCCCGGTCGACATGCATCACGAGGAGGGCGTGTCGGCGGCGCAGGTCATCATGACCCAGCTCCACGCCGGCGGTAAGTTCAACCAGAACGCGTACAAGGTGTCGGGCGGCCTGCACGGCGTCGGCGTGTCGGTGGTGAACGCGCTGTCGGAACGGCTCGACCTGCGCATCTGGCGCGACGGGCACGAGCATTTCATGCGCTTCCGCCACGGCGAGCCCGAGGCGCCGCTGGCCGTGGTCGGGCCGACCACGCGGCGCGGCACCGAGGTCACTTTCCTGCCCTCCAAGCTGACCTTCACGAAGACCGAGTACGATTTCGCCACGCTCGAGCACCGGCTGCGCGAGCTGGCGTTCCTCAATTCCGGCGTCACTCTCAACCTGACCGATGCGCGCAGCGTCGAGCCCAGGACCGAGACCTTCCACTACGAGGGCGGCATCGCCGCCTTCGTCACGTTCCTCGACCGCTCGAAGAAGCCGCAGCACCAGGGCCCGCTGATGATCCGCGGCGAGCGCGAGGGGATCACGATCGAGCTTTCGATGCAGTGGAACGACAGCTTCCACGAGACCATGCTGTGCTTCACCAACAACATCCCGCAGCGCGACGGCGGCACGCATCTCGCCGGCTTCCGCGCCGCCCTCACCCGCACCGTCAACGCCTACGCCAACGAGAGCGGGATGGCGAAGAAGGAGAAGATCCAGCTCACCGGCGAGGACATGCGCGAGGGCCTGACCTGCGTGCTGTCGGTCAAGGTGCCGGATCCCAAGTTCTCCTCCCAGACCAAGGACAAGCTGGTCTCCTCCGAGGTCCGGCCGGTCGTGGAGGGCGT
>JADZBA010000409.1 GCA_020852355.1 Alphaproteobacteria bacterium | reverse complement strand
TCATGGGCAACCACGTGACGATCACCGTGGCCGGCGCGCAGGGCCACCTGCAGCTCAACGTGTTCAAGCCGGTGATCATCCACGCGTTCCTGCAGTCGGTCCGGCTGCTCGCCGACGTCGCCCGCAGCTTCGCCGACAACTGCATCGCCGGCCTGGAGCCCGACCGCGCCCGCATCCGCGAGCATCTGGAACGCTCGCTGATGCTGGTGACCGCCCTCAACCCGGTCATCGGCTACGACAAGGCCGCCGCCATCGCCAAGAAGGCGCATGCCGAGGGCACGACGCTGCGCGAGGCCGCGCTGGCGCTGGGCTATCTCGGGGCGGCGGAGTTCGACGCGGCGGTGCGGCCGGAGAAGATGCTGGGCGGGGGATAGGCGGGGCTCCGCCCGCTCGCACCGCCACCGCCGCCGCCAGCAACTTCAGCACCCCCGCCCGGACTCCGCGTTGACCCGCGCGTTGTCCGCCGGCGTGCCGCCGCCGGTCGTGAGGATGCGCGACACCGGGTGGGGCCTGGCGATCTGGGTCGTCGGCAGGTAGGGGAAGACGATGGCGTGGCCGGCGTTCTCGAAGCGCATGTGGCGCACCGGCCAGGGGTGGCTCGCCCGGCGCAGGGCGTCCTCCACCATCTCGGAATAGCGCGTCGACGGCCATGAGCCGTCGTCGGTCGCCGACGGCGGCAGCACCGGTCCGCGGATGCGCTCGACCGGGATGCGTGCTGCCGCCGGCCGGTTGGACGTCGGCCGCGATGGCGCGCGGCACGTCGATCAGGGCGCGGGCGGGCGTGGCGGCGAGGGTCGGCATGCGGGCGCTCCGGTCAGGGGGTGTCGATGGTGACCATTGCGGCGGCGGTGCGGTCGCTCGTCATCGGCATCATCCCGTGCGCAGCGGTTCAGGATCGCCTCGCGCCTGGCGTCGTCGAAGGCCGCCGTCGCCTCCTCCGGCCTCCGGGTGGCGGCGGAAGGTTCCCGCCGGCATCCACCGGCCCCCGGGCGACCGCCGTGCCCTGCATGACGTGGTCGACGATCGCCTGGCGATCGAGGGTGACGAAGACCGCCTCGCGCACGCGCCGGTCGAGCCGCGGGGATACCGACCCCTGCAAGCGGCAAGCCGATGCCGCTGCGAGATCTTTTCAAGCGGGGCATGAGCCGGAGCGACCGCGGCGCCCGTGCAGTCTCGCGCCGCTCAGGCCACGCTCTCGGGCACCGCGTGGCGGCCGTGGGGGTCCTCGATCTCCAGCACCCAGAGGTCGGGGTCGCGGCCGGCCTGGCGGGCGATGTAGGCGTCGGCGTCGGGTTCGGGTACCGGCTCCTTGCCGGTCGCCGGCAGCCAGACGCGGCGGCCGTCCTGGCCGTGGGCGATCGCATAGACGATGCAGCCGCGGGCGAAGCGGTTGACCTTGAGAAGCACCTGGCCGGCGTCGGGGTCGCCGCGCCGGGCGACCACGGCGATGGTTCCGGTGACGGTGCAGCGGCGGATCTCGGCGTCGATCCACAGCTTGCTGCGGAGGCGGGGTTCCATGGCCGATTGTTAACATGAATCGGCCGCGGCGCTTGACGCTGCGGTGCCCGGGCGGCAAAACCCGCAATCTTTGCGACAATCCGGAGGGGTGGCATGGACAGGACCGAAGGCGTCGCCGGCGTGACGATCGCCGGCGCGATGAAGCCCGGCTTCGAGTCCGTGCTGACCGCCGAGGCCGTCGCCTTCATCGCCGACCTCGAGCGCCGCTTCGGCGCGCGGCGCCGCGAGCTGCTGGCGGCGCGCCAGGAGGTCCAGGCGCGGATCGACGGCGGCTGGCGCCCCGACTTCCTGGCCGAGACCAGGGCGATCCGCGACGCCGACTGGACGGTGGCGCCGCTGCCCAGGGACATCCTCGACCGCCGGGTCGAGATCACCGGGCCGGTCGACCGCAAGATGATCATCAACGCCCTCAACTGCGGGGCGAGCGTGTTCATGGCCGACTTCGAGGACGCCAGCACGCCGACCTGGGCCAACATGGTCGAGGGCCAGTTCAACCTGCGCGACGCGATCGCCGGCACCATCACCTTCGACGATCCCGGCACCGGGCGGCACTACCAGCTGAACGACAGGACCGCGGTGCTGTTCGTGCGCCCGCGCGGCTGGCATCTGCCGGAGAAGCACGTGCGGGTCGACGGCCAGCCGATGTCCGGTTCGCTGTTCGACTTCGGCCTCTACTTCTTCCACAACGCCAAGGCGCTGCTCGCCAAGGGCAGCGGGCCCTACTTCTACCTGCCGAAGATGGAGAGCCATCTCGAGGCGCGGCTGTGGAACGACGTCTTCGTCCACGCCCAGGCGGCGCTCGGCGTGCCCAAGGGCTCGATCAAGGCGACGGTGCTGATCGAGACGATCCTCGCCACCTTCGAGGTCGACGAGATCCTGTGGGAGCTGAAGGACCATTCGGCCGGCCTCAACTGCGGCCGCTGGGACTACATCTTCAGCTTCATCAAGAAGTTCCGGAACGACCCCGAGGCGGTGATGCCCGATCGCGGGCTCGTCACCATGGCGACGCACTTCCTGCGCTCCTACAGCCTGCTGGTCATCAAGACCTGCCACCGCAGGCAGGTCCACGCGATGGGCGGCATGGCCGCCCAGATCCCGATCCGCGACGACCCGGCCGCCAACGAGGCGGCGATGGCGAAGGTCCGCGCCGACAAGGAGCGCGAGGCCGGCGACGGCCACGACGGCACCTGGGTCGCCCATCCCGGCCTGGTGCCCATCGCCAAGGGCATCTTCGATGCCCACATGAAGGAGGCGAACCAGATCGCCCGCCAGCGGCAGGACGTCCATGTCACGGCGGCCGACCTGCTGAAGGTGCCCGACGGGCCGATCACCGAGGCCGGCCTGCGCCAGAACATCAATGTCGGGATCGGCTACACCGAGGCCTGGCTGCGCGGCATCGGCTGCGTGCCGCTCTACAACCTGATGGAGGATGCGGCGACGGCCGAGATCAGCCGCGCCCAGGTGTGGCAGTGGATCCGTCACGGCGCCCGCCTCGACGACGGCCGCCCGGTCGACGCGCGGCTCTGCCGCATCGTCGTCGAGCAGGAGCTGGTCAAGACCGCCGTGCAGATCGGTCCCGAGCGCTTCGGCAAGGGCCGCTGGGACGACGCGGCGGCGCTGTTCACCCGTCTCGTGGAGGCGCCGCAGTTCGAGGAGTTCCTCACTCTCCCCGCCTACGACATGGTGGACTGACCGGGGAGCGGGGAACTACTGTCCGCCGGCGGGCGCCGCCCGCCAACAGCAAAGGAGCATTGCCATGTTCAAGGGATCCCTGGTCGCCCTCGTCACGCCCTTCCGCGATGGAAAGGTGGACGAGAAAGCGTTCCAGGAATTCGTGGCGTGGCAGATCGCCGAAGGCACGCACGGCCTCGTCCCCTGCGGGACCACCGGCGAGTCGCCGACGCTCAGCCACGACGAGCACGACCGTGTCATCGAGCTGTGCATCGAGGTGGCGAAGGGCTCCAAGGTGCCGGTGATCGCCGGCACCGGATCGAACTCCACGGCGGAGGCGATCCGGCTGACCAAGCATGCCAGGCATGCCGGCGCCGACGCGGCGCTGGTGGTGACGCCGTACTACAACCGGCCGACGCAGGAAGGGCTGTACCTGCATTTCAAGGCGATCCACGACGCCGTCGACCTGCCGATCATCATCTACCACATCCCGCCGCGCAGCGCGGTGAACATGACGGTCGACACGATGGCGCGTCTGGCGAAGCTGCCGCGGATCGTCGGCGTGAAGTGCGCGACCGCCGACCTGCAGCGGCCGATGCAGGAGCGCATCGCGATCGGCGACGACTGGATCCAGCTGTCGGGCGAAGACGGCACCGCGCTGCCCTATCTCGCCCAAGGCGGCCAGGGCTGCATCTCGGTGACGGCCAACGTGGCGCCGCGCCTGCTGTCGGAGATGCACGTCTCCTGGCAGAAGGGCGACGTCGCCAACGCGATGAAGATCAACAAGCGGCTGATGCCGCTGCACGAGGCCCTGTTCGTCGAGACCAGTCCGGCGCCGGTGAAGTTCGCCGCCAGCCTGCTCGGCAAATGCCTGCCGGACTGCCGCCTGCCGCTGGCCCCGACGATGGAGCCGACGCGGGCGCGGGTGCGGACGGCGATGACGAACGCCGGCCTCCTGAACTGAGCCCGGCCCGGCCACGGCCGGGCGGGAACGAGGACCATGGCAGAGGACAAGGACGCACCGCGAGCGGTGGCGCAGAACCGCCGCGCGCGGTTCGACTACCATATCGACGACACGATCGAGGCGGGGATGGTGCTGTTCGGCAGCGAGGTGAAGTCGCTGCGCAAGGGCAGCGCCAGCATCGCCGAGGCCTATGCCGGCGAGCGCGACGGCGAGCTCTACCTGTTCAATGCGCACATCCCGGAATATGCCGGGGCGAACCGCTTCAACCACGAGCCGCGGCGGCCGCGCAAGCTGCTGGTGCGTCGGCGCGAGATGGACAAGCTGCTGGGCCAGGTGAAGCGCGAGGGCGTCACCCTCGTGCCGATGTCGATCTACTTCAACGCGCGCGGCATCGCCAAGGTCCAGATCGGCCTCGCCCGCGGCAAGAAGAAGGCCGACAAGCGCGACGCCATCAAGGACCGCGAGTGGAACCGCGACAAGGCCCGCCTGCTGCGGTCACGGACGCTGGCGGGGTAGCGGCGCCGACAACCTCACGTCGATCACATCAGCGGGCTCGATCGCTCCCGCGCCGTCCGGTACCGTCGCGATCTCCGCATTGAGTACGGCGACGCCGCCGATGGCGCGGCCGTCGCGCAGCAGGAGGTCGACGCGCTGATGGCCCATGCCGGTCTCCGGCAGCAGGGTCAGCTTGCGGACGATGGCGGGCGGCAGCGCGAGGCGCATGATCGTCGTCAGTATTCCGGCATCTCCAGCTTGCCGACGACGGAGCCGGCCGGCAGGCCGAGCGGGAACTCCGCTTCGACGCCGCCGCCGGCGTTGCCGAAGGCGGGACGGACGGTGCCGACCAGCGCCCCGATCGCCTTGCCGACGACGATGGCGAGGCGATGCTGGGCGGCGACCGGGTTGGGCAGGGCGTAGCGGCCGACCGCCGCATAGCCGGTGTTGACGAACTGGCCGTCGCGCTCCGAGGTCGCGTAGCTCCCGGGCAGCAGGCCGTTGCCGGGGGCCAGCCGGCGGTCGTTGGCGAAGGCCGAGAAGCGCACGAACTTCTCGCCCGGCTGGAAGACCGTGACGAAGGGTGGCGAGCCGTGGATCGGCGGGCCCTCCGGGCTCGGCGTGAAGTAGGGCAGGTGGCGACGAAAGACGCGCACCAGCAGGCCGACATTCTCGCTCGGCACGATCGCGGCACGCTCGCCCGCGCGCAGGGTCTCGGCGATCAGCGAGGCGAGGATCCCCGGCGGCAGGTCGAGCTCCCCGGCGGTGACGGCGACCTCGCCGTTGAGGACGATGAAGCCGGCCTCGCCGGCGAACTGCAGCTCGCCGAAATGGTAGCCCATGCCGAGCTCGTGCGTGCGATCGAACAGCTCCGGCTCCGCGACGCGCAACATGGCGGCGATCCCCCTGAGATCGTGACCGGACTCTTCTACGCGATCGCCTTCCCCCGGTCGACGGCGGCGGCCGCGCCTGATGGGCGGGGCGGCCGCACCCTCGACCATGTGCGCCGCTCCGGCGGCCGAGAACCGCGGCGTGCACCGCACCCCTGGACTGCCGCGACGCCCGATAGCACCATCGGTCGTCCGCAGCGGGGATGAGCCATGGCGGGAGAAGTGCGGGGCCGCGTGTTCCGACGTGCGATCGGCCGATTCCTGATCGCCATGGTGGTCGCCACGGTCGCGGCCCCGGCCCTGCTGCCGGCGCAGCCGTCGCAGCGGGCGGAGAGAGACGCCGCCGCGATGCGCCGGATCGAGGCGGAGAGCTTCGCGGCGATCCGGGCCGATCCCGGCCTCATGACGGTGGTGCGCGAGGCCGGTGCCCGGCTGTTCGCCGAGCACTGCGCCGCCTGCCATGGAGCCGACGCTGCGGGCGGCAAGGGCGTGTCGAGCCTGCGCGCGGGGTCCTGGCGATGGGGCGGGGACCCGGAGACGATCGTCGAGACGATCCGCGTCGGCATCAACGCGTCCCATCGCGACACGCGGATGTCGCAGATGGCGCCCTTCGGCCCCCGCGGGCTGCTCACCCGCCCGGAGGCGGAGAGCGTCGTCGCCTATGTGCGGACGCTGTCCGATCCCGCCGCCGCGCGCGAGGGGCCGGCCGAGCGGATCGACGAAGGCAGGGCCATCTTCGCCTCGGACTGCGCCTCCTGCCACGGCGCCGACGGGAAGGGGAAGCGCGCCGTCGGTGCCCCGGACCTCACCGATCCGACGTGGACGCACGGCGGCGACCCGGAAGCGATCTTCGCCAGCGTGTGGAGCGGTCGCAAGGGCGAGATGCCCGCCTGGGAGGACCGCCTCGGCCCGGCCGAACGGAAGATCCTGGCGCTCCATGTGATCGCCCTGCAGTGACCGGGGCCGCTGCGCCCTGGTGTCAGGTCGTGTCGAGGCGGCCGGCGACGGCGCCGATGACGGCATCGAACATGGCCGGCGTCAGCCGCCCGGTGTTCGTGTTGTAGCGCGAGGAATGGTAGCTGTCGGCGAGCCAGGGCGCGTTCGCCGGCTCGTGGATGCGGCCATGGGCGAAAGGAAACTCCGAGCGCCGCCGGCCGAGCGCCGACAGCGCCGCGTCATGGGCGATGCGGCCGAGCGCCAGGATGCCCTGGAGAGCGGGCATCGCCGCCAGCTCCGCTTCGAGGAACCGTCGGCAGGTGGCGATCTCGGCCGGCGTCGGCTTGTTCTCCGGCGGCACGCAGCGCGCCGCGTTGGCGATGCGGCAGCGCACCAGGGCGAAGCCGTCGCCGGGATGGGCGGCGTAGGTGCCGCTGGTGAAGCCGTGCGCCGCCAGCGTCCCGTAGAGCAGGTCCCCCGCCCAGTCGCCGGTGAACGGCCGGCCGGTGCGGTTGGCGCCGCGCAGCCCGGGGGCGAGCCCGACCACCAGCAGCGGCGCGTCGACCGGCCCGAAGGAGGGAACCGGCGCGTTGTGCCAGTCCGGATGGGCCGCCCGCTGCTGGTCCCGGAAGGCCGCCAGCCGCGGGCAGAGGGGGCAGTCGCGGCCGGGTGCGGCCGCCCCCGATGCCGCGGGCTCGCTCACGCGTTCTCGAGAATGGTCGCAGTGCGGCCGCCGTCGTCGCGCGGCGTGTGGTTGCGCTGGATCGTGGGGGCGAGCTCCTGCAGGTCGACGAAGACGTCGGCCTGGCGGCGCAACTCGTCGGCGATCATCGGCGGCTGCGAGCGGATGGTGCTGATCACCGTGACGCGCACGCCCTTGCGCTGCACCGCCTCGACGAGGCTGCGGAAGTCCCCGTCGCCGGAGATCAGCACCATGTGGTCGAGGCGATCGGCCATCTCCATCATGTCGACGGCGAGCTCGATGTCCATGTTGCCCTTGACCCGCCGACGGCCGGTCGAATCCGTGAACTCCTTGGTCGGCTTGGTCACCACGGTGTAGCCGTTGTAGTCGAGCCAATCGATCAGCGGCCGGATCGGCGAGTATTCCTGGTCGTCGCTCAGCGCAGTATAATAAAGAATGCGCAGAAGCCGCGCTTTCTTGCCGAACAGGTCATGAAGGCGGCGATAGTCGATATCGAAACCAAGGGCACGGGCGGCGCCATAAAGATTGGCACCATCGATGAATACGGCGATACGATCCTCGGGGTAGAAATTCATTCGATCAACTCCTTCAGATCCGGAAATATCGAGAGGACTGAATGCGGTCAGAGGCCGATTTCCATCCCGGAAGGGCGCCCCGGCGCGCGCGGTACATCCCCCGTCCGTCTTCTGGATGCAAGCAAATCCTCGGCGATGCGACGGCGCGCGGCGCTATCGGAGAGCCGGCGATGATCATCGTGGCCATCGGAGCCAACCTGCCGGGACCGGACGGCGCAGCGCCGCTGGCGACCTGCGAGGCCGCCCTGGACGCCCTGGCGGCCGCGGGGATCCGGGTCGTGCGCCGGTCGTCCTGGTACCGGACGGAGCCGGTCGGCGAGCCCGATCAGCCTTGGTTCATCAACGGCGTGGCGACGGTGCGGACAGGGCTCGGGCCGGAAGCCACGCTGGCGGCGCTGCACCGGATCGAGGCGCGGTTCGGCCGCGCCCGGCTGGCCGCGGGCGCTCCGCGGACCCTCGATCTCGACCTGATCGACTATCGCGGGATGCTGCGCGACGGGCCGCCCGGGCCGGTGCTGCCGCATCCCCGGGCGCACGAGCGGCGCTTCGTGCTGGCGCCGCTGGCGGAGATCGCGCCGCAATGGCGCCATCCGCGGCTGGGCCGCACCGCGGCGGCGATGCTCGCCGATCTGCCCCCCCGCCCGGCCGTCCTGCGCATCGCCCGAGGGTCGCGGGGACGCCGTTTTCCTTGATATGTGCGGGTTAGCGCCCTATTCTTCGATCCATATCCCCGGAACATCTCTCGCGAAGGAGCGGGTGGCCCATGGCCCGTGTCACCGTAGAAGACTGCGTCCTCAAGGTCCCGAACCGCTTCGATCTGGTCATGTATGCGGGCCAGCGCGCCCGCGAGGTGGCCGCCGGCGCGCCCCTGTCGATCGAGCGCGACAACGACAAGAACCCGGTGGTGGCGCTGCGCGAGATCGCCGACGAGACCGTGTCGCTCGACCATCTCAGGGAATCGCTGATCCGCGGCCTGCAGCGCCACGTCGAGAACGACGAGCCGGAGGAAGACAAGGAGCTGTCCGTCTCCGAGCAGGTGTGGACCGACGCCATCGCCTCGCGCAACGTCGAGAGCGAGCTGGCCGATGCCGGCCTCGGCGTCGACGAGGGCGAGGAAGTCGTGGAGGCCGGCCCGGTCGCGGAGGAAGAGTAAGCCGCCCGGGTCGCGACGACCGGGCCGATCGCCCGGCGCGACGGAGCGTCGGCCATGATGCGGCAATTCGAGCTCGTCGAGCGGGTCAAGGCGTACGACCCGGCCGCCGACGAAGGTTCGATCAACCGCGCCTACGTCTTCGCCATGAAGGCGCACGGCTCGCAGCGGCGCGCCTCGGGCGATCCCTATTTCTCTCATCCGGTCGAGGTCGCCGGCATTCTCGCGGCGATGAAGCTCGACGCCGCCTCGATCGTGACCGGGCTGCTGCACGACACCGTCGAAGACACGCTCGCGACGCTGGAGCAGATCGAGGCGGTGTTCGGCAAGGACATCGCCCGGCTCGTCGACGGCGTCACCAAGCTGTCGCGGATCGAGCTGCAGTCGGACCAGTCGAAGCAGGCGGAGAATTTCCGCAAGCTCGTGCTGGCGATGTCCGAGGACATCCGCGTCCTGCTGGTCAAGCTCGCCGACCGGCTGCACAACATGCGCACGCTGCGCTTCATCAAGTCGCAGGACAAGCGCCGGCGCATCGCCCGCGAGACGATGGAGATCTACGCGCCGCTGGCCGAGCGCATCGGCATGCACGAGATGAAGGACGAGCTGGAAGACCTCGCCTTCGCCGAGCTGCATCCCGACGCGCGCGAATCGATCATCCAGCGCCTCGCCTTCCTGCGCGAGCAGGGCGGCGACCTGGTGGGGCGGGTGACCGACGAGCTCGGCGCGCTGCTGACCGAGCAAGGGGTGCAGGTGGAGGTCTCCGGCCGCGAGAAGTCGCCCTACTCGATCTGGCGCAAGATGCAGCGTAAGAACGTCGCCTTCGAGCAGCTCGCCGACATCATGGCGTTCCGCGTCGTCGTCGGCTCGGCCGACGACTGCTACCACGCGCTCGGCATCATCCACAGCCGCTATCCCGTGGTGCCGGGACGCTTCAAGGACTACCTGTCGACCCCCAAGCCGAACGGCTACCGCTCGCTCCATACCGGCGTGATCGGTCCCGAGCGCCAGCGCATCGAGGTGCAGATCCGCACCGGCGAGATGCACGAGGTCAACGAGCTCGGCGTCGCCGCCCACTGGACCTACAAGCACGGCACCGGCAGCACCGAGGGCCCGCAGTACCGCTGGCTGCGCGAGCTGCTCGACATCCTGGAGCACGCCTCCAACCCGGAGGAGTTCCTCGAGCACACCAAGCTCGAGATGTTCCAGGACCAGGTCTTCTGCTTCACGCCCAAGGGCGACCTGATCGCCCTGCCGCGCGGCGCGACGCCGGTCGACTTCGCCTACGCCGTCCACTCCGAGGTCGGCGACCATTGCGTCGGCGCCAAGATCAACGGTCGCATCATGCCGCTGCGCACGCTGCTGCAGAACGGCGACCAGGTCGACATCATCACGTCCAAGGCGCAGACGCCGTCGCCGACCTGGGAGCGGTTCGTCGTCACCGGCAAGGCGCGGGCGCGCATCCGACGCTTCATCCGCACGCAGCAGCGCGATCAGTATGTCGAGATGGGGCGCTCGCTGGTGCAGCGCGCGTTCCGCGCCGAGGGGCACGACGTCCAGGAGAAGCAGCTCGAAGCGACGCTGCGCGGCTTCAACGTCGCCTCCGCCGAGGACCTGATGGCGGCGGTGGGCGAGGGGCTGCATACCGCGCGCGAGGTCCTGCTGGCGGTGCATCCGCAGACGGTCGAGGCGCGCGACAAGGTGGTGCCGCTGCGCCGGGCGCGGACCAAGCCGGCGAAGCCCGGCGATTCCGGCATCCCGATCCGCGGCCTGATCCCCGGCATGGCGGTGCATTATGCCGGCTGCTGCCACCCGCTGCCGGGCGACCGCATCGTCGGTATCGTGACGACCGGCAAGGGCGTCACCATCCACACCATCGACTGCGAGACCCTGGAGAGCTTCGCCGAGACGCCCGAGCGCTGGGTCGACGTGAGCTGGGAGTCGGCGACGGCCGAGGCGGCGAACCATACCGGCCGCATCAACGTCATCCTCGCCAACGAGCCGGGCAGCCTGGGCAACCTGACGACCATCATCGGCAAGAATCAGGGCAACATCTCGAATCTCAAGATCACCAGCCGCTCGACCGACTTCTTCGAGATGCTGATCGACATCGAGGTGCAGGACGTGAAGCATTTGACCAACATCATCGCCGCGCTGCGCACCAATCCGGCGGTCAATTCGGTCGAGAGGGCGCGGGCATGACGAAGGCCGATATGAGGAAGACGGGCAAGACGGGAATCACGGCGGTGGGCGGCCGGCTGCGGCTCGGCGTCAACATCGACCATGTCGCGACGGTGCGGAACGCCCGCGGCGGGCCGCATCCCGATCCGCTGCGCGCCGCAGCGATCGCGGCGGCGGCCGGCGCCGACGGCATCACCGCCCATCTGCGCGAGGATCGCCGCCACATCCGCGACGCCGACATCGGCCGGCTCGTGAGCGAGATCGCGCTGCCGCTGAACTTCGAGATGGCGGCCACCGACGAGATGGTCGCCATCGCGCTGCGCCATCGCCCCCACGCCGCCTGCATCGTGCCGGAGAAGCGCACCGAGGTGACGACCGAGGGCGGCCTCGACGCGGTCGGCGGCCACAACCACCTGGCGCCGGTCGTGGCCCGCCTGGCCGACGCCGGCATCCGCGTCTCGCTGTTCGTCGACCCCGACCCCGCGCAGCTCGACGCCGCGGTCGCGCTCGGCGCCCCCGTGGTCGAGCTGCACACCGGCGCCTACTGCGAGGTCGAGGGCGCGGCGCGCGAGCGCGAGCTGGCGCGTATCCGCGGGGCGGCCGCCCACGCGGCCGCGGTCGGGCTGGAATGCCACGCCGGGCACGGCCTCAGCTACGACACCGTCGGGGCGGTCGCCGCGATCCCGACGCTGGTGGAGCTGAACATCGGGCACTTCCTGGTGGGCGAGGCGATCTTCGTCGGGTTGGAGGCGGCGATCGGCCGTATGCGCACGGCCATGGACGAGGCGCGCGCCGCCGCCCGATGATCATCGGCATCGGCAGCGACATCATCGACATCCGGCGCATCGAGCGGACGCTGGAACGCTACGGCGAGCGCTTCACCGCCCGCGTCTTCACCGACACCGAGCGCGCGAAGTCCGACCGCAGGCGCAATCGCGCGGCCTCCTACGCCAAGCGCTACGCCG
>JADZBA010000408.1 GCA_020852355.1 Alphaproteobacteria bacterium | reverse complement strand
GCCTACGTCGCCGGCCGGCTGGAAGGTGCGCTCGACGCGGTCCTGGCGATCGCCCGCCGGCCGGTCGCCGTCCTCGGCTATTGCATGGGCGGCAACCTCGCGCTGGCCCTGGCGACCCGCCGGCAGCGCGATCTCAACCGCCTGGCGCTGCTGGCGACCCCGTGGGACTTCCATGCCGAGCGGCCCGAGCAGGCGCGCGCCATCGCCGCCTGGGCGTCGGCGGCGGGCCCGTGGATCGACCTGTGGGGCGAGCTGCCGGTCGACCTGCTGCAGCTCCTCTTCCTCTCGCTCGACCCGGCGCTGGGCCTGCGCAAGTTCTCGTCCTTCGCCACCCTGGAGACCGACAGCGACCGGGCCCGCGCGTTCGTCGCCCTGGAGGACTGGCTCAACGACGGCGTCCCGCTGGTGGCCGGCGCGGCGCGCGAATGCCTCGTCGACTGGTACGGCGCGAACGCCACGGCGCGCGGCTTCTGGCGGATCGCCGGCCGGGCGGTCGATCCCGGCGCGCTCAGGCTGCCGACCCTGGTGATGGCACCCGAGCACGACCGCATCGTGCCCCACGCCGGTGCCGCCGCCCTGGCGGCCGCGATTCCCGGCGCGACCCTCGTGACGCCGCGGCTCGGCCATATCGGCATGGTCGTCGGCGCGGCCGCCCCGGCGGCGGTCTGGCAGCCGCTCGCCGGCTGGCTGTCCTCGGGTCGTATGGACTCGGGTATGGGCGACCCCTAGATTCAGCGCGAGCAATCCCCCCACCAAGGAGCAACCCATGGCCGAAGTCGTGATCGCCGCTGCGGCACGCACCCCGATCGGCGCCTTCAACGGTGCCCTCTCCGGCCTCCCCGCGCACGCGCTCGGCCAGATCGCCATTGCCGGGGCGCTGGCCCGCGCCAAGGTCGAGGGAGGGGAGGTCGACGAGGTCGTGCTGGGGCAGATCCTCACCGCGGGAATGGGCCAGAACCCGGCCCGCCAGGCCGCGGTCGCCGCGGGCATCCCGGTGGAGCGCACGGCCTACGGCATCAATCAGCTCTGCGGCTCGGGCCTGCGCGCCGTCGCGCTGGGCTTCCAGGCGATCAAGCTGGGCGACGCCAGGATCATCGTCGCCGGCGGCCAGGAGAGCATGAGCCAGGCGCCGCACTGCATGCATCTGCGCAACGGCACCAAGATGGGCAATGCCGAGCTCGTCGACACGATGATCAAGGATGGGCTGTGGGACGCCTTCAACGGCTACCACATGGGCAACACGGCCGAGAACGTCGCGCAGCGCTGGCAGATCACCCGCGAGGAGCAGGACGCCTTCGCCGCCGCCTCGCAGCAGAAGGCCGAGGCTGCCCAGAAGGCCGGCCGCTTCGCGGATGAGATCGTCCCGGTGACGATCAAGGGCCGCAAGGGCGACGTCGTCGTGACCGACGACGAGTACCCGCGCCACGGCACCACCGTGGAGACGCTGGCGAAGCTGCGCGCCGCATTCGACAAGAACGGCACGGTCACCGCGGGCAACGCCTCGGGCATCAACGACGGCGCCGCCGTCACGGTGCTGATGACCGCCGAGGAGGCCGCCCGCCGCGGCATCACGCCGCTGGCGCGGATCGTCTCCTGGGCGACCGCCGGGGTCGATCCGGCGATCATGGGCACCGGCCCGATCCCCGCCAGCCGGGCGGCGCTCGCCAAGGCCGGGTGGACCAAGGACGATCTCGACCTCGTCGAGGCCAACGAGGCCTTCGCCGCCCAGGCCTGCGCGGTCAACAAGGACCTCGGCTGGGACACCGCGAAGGTCAACGTGAACGGTGGCGCCATCGCGCTCGGCCATCCCATCGGCGCCTCGGGTGCCCGCGTGCTGACCACCCTGCTGCACGAGATGCACCGCCGCGACGCCCGCAAGGGCCTCGCGACCCTGTGCATCGGCGGCGGCATGGGCGTGGCCATGTGCGTCGCCCGCGACTGATCGCCGCGCACCGACGACGGGCCGCCCCGTCCGACGGGGCGGCCCGTGCCGTTTCCGCCGCGGCTTGGCGTGACCGCCGGGCCCATGGTCTGATGCGTGCAAGCACGCGCCGCCGTTGAGCGCCGTGCAACGGGAGGAGAGCTCGATGGCAGGACGGGTAGCAGTGGTCACCGGCGGCACGCGCGGCATCGGCCGGGCCATCTCGCAGGCACTGAAGGCGGCCGGGTACCGGGTCGCCGCCAACTACGGCGGCAACGAGGAGGTGGCGAAGGCCTTCACCGCCGAGACGGGAATCCCCGCCTACCGCTTCGACGTCGCCGGCTTCGCCGCCTGCCAGGAGGGCGTGAAGCGTATCGTCGCCGACATCGGCCCGGTCGAGGTGCTGGTGAACAACGCCGGCATCACCCGCGACGCGACGATCCATCGCATGACGTTCGAGCAGTGGAACGAGGTCATCCAGACCAACCTCGCGTCCTGCTTCAACATGTGCCGCGTCGTCATCGAGGGGATGCGCGAGCGGAATTTCGGCCGCATCGTCAACATCGGGTCGATCAACGGCCAGGCGGGCCAGTACGGCCAGGTGAACTACGCCGCCGCGAAGTCGGGCATCCACGGCTTCACCAAGGCGCTGGCCCAGGAGGGCGCGGCCAAGGGCATCACCGTCAATGCCATCGCGCCGGGATACATCGACACCGAGATGGTCCGGGCGGTGCCGCCGAACGTGCTGGAGAAGATCGTCGCGCGCATCCCGGTCGGACGCCTCGGCTCCGCCGACGAGATCGCCCGCGGCGTGCTCTTCCTGGTCGCCGACGAAGGCGGCTTCATCACCGGCTCGACGCTGTCGATCAACGGCGGCCAGCATATGTACTAGGCGGATCGCCCAGCCGGCCGAGCGACAGAACCGCGGCGACCGCGACCGCGACCATCGGAGATGACCGCGTCGCCCGCCGGGCGCGCCACCGCGCTCGGCGCCGTCGCCGTGCTCCTGTGGTCGGCGCTCGCCCTCCTGACCACCGCCGCCGGACCGGTGCCGCCCTTCCTGCTGACGGCCCTCACCTTCGCCGTGGCCTTCGCCGCGGCGCTCGCCGTCTGGCTGGTCCAGGGCGGATCGATCCTGGCACGGTTCCGCTGGCCGTCCGGCGTGTGGGCGCTCGGGGTCGGCGGACTGTTCGGCTATCACCTGCTCTACTTCCTGGCGCTGCGCGCGGCGCCGCCGGTCGAGGCCAATCTCGTCAACTACCTCTGGCCGCTGCTGATCGTGCTGCTGTCGGCGCTGCTGCCGGGCGAGCGGCTGCGCTGGTGGCATGTCGCGGGGGCGCTCCTCGGCCTCGCCGGGGCGGCGCTGCTGGTCACCGGCGGCGGCGCCGTCGCGTTCCGGGCCGAGCACGGCCCGGGCTACGCCGCGGCGGCGGGCTCCGCCCTGGTGTGGGCCGCCTATTCGGTGGCCAGCCGGCGCTTCGGCGCCATACCGAGCGAGGCCGTGGGCGCCTTCTATGGGGTGACGGCGGCGCTGGCGTTCCTCTGCCATCTCGCGTGGGAGCCGTGGGGGCCGCCGGCCGGCACCGTCTGGCCCGCGGTGGTGGCCCTCGGCATCGGGCCGATGGGCATCGCCTTCTTCGTCTGGGACATCGGCATGAAGCACGGCGACATCCGCCTGCTGGGAGCGCTCGCCTATCTGGCGCCGCTGCTCTCGACCCTGCTGCTGCTGGCCTTCGGCCGGGCGCCGGCGAGCTGGACCGTCGCCGCGGCGTGCGTGCTGATCGCCGGCGGCGCCGCCCTGGCGGCGCGCGACCGGCTCGCCCGTGCTCAGCCCGCGGCGAGGCGATCGAGGTCGGCACCCTCCAGGCGATAGTAGACGGCGTCGGTCGGCGGTGCGCCGATCGCGGCATAGAGCCGCTGCGCCGGCAGGTTGTCGCGGCCGGTGCGCCATTCGATGCGGGTGTGGCCATGGGCGCGGGCGAAGCGGCCGAGCCCGGCCATCAGCGCCCGCCCGATGCCGCGTCCGCGCGCCGCCTCGCTCACCCAGACGTCGCGCAGGAAGAGGCCGCGGGTCAGCGCGAAGGCAGGGAACGCCTCGCCGAAGAGCGCGATGCCGACGAAGCCGTCCTCGCGCACCGCCACCAGCGCGAATGGCCCGGCGCGCGACGGGCGGAGCAGCATGGCCACCGCCTCGTCCATGCGCGCGGACGGGACCGACTGGCCGTAGTGCGCCACCATGTCGCCCAGCACGCCGGCGAGCGCCGGCCCCTCGTCGACGGCGGGCGGCCGCACCACGAGGGTGCCGCTCACGGCGCGGGCGACCATCCCTCGGGCGCCAGCTCGAAGCCGGCGAACTCGAAGGCCGGCGCCACGGTGCAGCCGACCAGCGTCCATGCGCCGAGGCTGATGGCCGCCTGCCAGGCGTGCGCCGGGACCAGGGCCTGCGGCCGCTGGCCCGCCAGCAGGTCCTGCCCGACCACGGTGTCGACGATCGCGCCGCCCGGCGCCGCGACGCTGAGGCGCAGCGGGGCACCCGCATACCAGTGCCACATCTCGTCGGCGTCGACGCGATGCCAGTGCGAGCGCTCGCCGGCCTGGAGCAGGAAGTAGATGGCGGTCTTGGCGCCGCGCCCGCCGCCGGCGGGGACGTGGCGATAGGTCTCGACGAAGTGCCCGCCCTCGGGATGCGGCCGCAGCCCGAGGGCCGCGATCACCGCATCGGCCGAGGGCGCGGCGCTCACGCCGGGTCCTTGGGCTGCGTCGCCACCATCGACGGGCGCGCGCCGAACTTCTCGTACCAGGCGGCGAGGTTGGGCCGACCCTTGCGCCAATCGTCGGCCGCGAAGCGGAAGTCGAGATAGCCGAGCGTGCAGCCGATGGCGATCGTGCCGATGGTGACCGCGTCGCCGAGGCGCGAGGCCTCGGCCTCCAGCGCGTCGAGCCCCTGGGTCATCTTGCGCTTCTGGCCCGCGCTCCAGTCGGCCCACTGCCTGTCGGCGGGGCGGCCCATCTCGTAGCGGATCAGCAGCGCGGCATCGAGCATGCCGTCGGCCAGCGCCTGCTGGCGCAGCGCCGTCCAGCGGATCGGGCCGGGCGGCGGAAACGCCTTGGCGCCGTCGTGCAGCGAATCGAGATACTCGCAGATCACCGGCGAATCGTAGAGATGCTGGCCGTCGTCGGTGGTCAGGCTCGGCACCTTGGCGAGCGGGTTCTCCGCCGAGATCTCGGGGCTCGGCCTGGTCGGCGCGGCCGCGGTCGGGATACGCTCGATGCGGCCGTCGAGGCCGGTCTCCAGGGCGAGAACCACGACCTTCCGGACATAGGGGGAGGTCGGCGAATAACGCAGCTTCATGACGTCACCTCGAACGGAAGAGAGGGCTAGAAGGAATCCTTGCGCCGACGCACCTCGGCGAAGACGGCGACCGGGTCGCTCGCCGGCAGGCCGACGGCGGCGGCCAGCGCCGGCTCGTCGGCGCGCAGGAAGGGGTTGGTCGCGCGCTCGGCGGCGATGGTCGACGGCACCGTCGGCTCGCCGCGGGCGCGCATCGCATCGACCTCGGCCGCACGCGCGACCAGGGCCGGGTTGCCGCCGTCGACGGTGAGCGCGAAGCGCGCGTTCGACTGGGTGTATTCGTGCGCGCAGTAGACGCGGGTGGCCGGCGGCAGCGTCTTCAGCTTGCCGAGCGAGCGCCACATCTGCTCGGGCGTG
>JADZBA010000407.1 GCA_020852355.1 Alphaproteobacteria bacterium | reverse complement strand
GAGACGTGGGACTACACCGTGTCGCCCAAGGGCAGCGCCGTGCGCCTGCGCGTCGCCGCTCCGCCGCTCGACGTCCACGAGGTCGGCACCGCGGTGTGGGTAGAGTTCGACCCGCAGCAGATGGCGGTGGTACGCTGAGCCGATGATCCGCATCCTGCGCGCGGCGGACCGCCGCCGCATCCCCTGGAAGAACGGCGGCGGCGAGGCCGAGGACATCGTCGGCATGCCCGAGGACGCCGGCTGGGACGAGCTCGACTGGCGCGTCGGCCGCGCCTGGATCACGGCGTCCGGCCCCTTCTCCTTCTTTGCCGGCGTCGACCGGACCTTCACGGTGGTCGAGGGCACCGGTGTCGAGCTGTCGCCGGCGGGACGCCCGCCCGCCCGCCTCGACGGGGCGAGCCCGCCCTACGCGTTTCCCGGCGACGTCGCGACCGCATGCCGCCTGCTCGACGGCCCGGCCGTCGCATTCAACGTGATGGCGCGGCGCGACCGCTGGTCGCATGCGGTGGAGCGCCGCCCGGTGGCGGGCGAGGTCGAGCTCGATGCCGGAGGCGGCATTCTCGTCGTCTATGTGCAGGGCGGCGGCGTGCGGCTCTCGCCGCGCCGGCCACGCGCGCTGCTCGGTCCGGCCGACGCCTTCATGTTCGGCCCGGCGACGCCGCGCGCGACGATCGATGCCCTGCCGCGAACGGTGCTCCTCGTCGTCAGGCTGGTGGCGACGGCGGCCTGAGCCGGCTCAGGATTCACCATCGGGGGAGAGCGGTCGCGCCGATGGGGCGGAGGCGCCGCCGCGCGTCGGCGACCGCCGCTCGGCATCGATCCGCTCGATCAGCAGGTAGGCGCGCTCCGCGCTACCGACCAGCGCCAGGATCGCGCCGCGCTGGCCCGGTCGTGCGGAGGGGTCGAGCCCCAACGCGCGCTCACGCAGCTCCGGCAGCTCGCGCCGCAGCTCCGCCACGGTGACCGCGGCCGGCTGCAGCGGCTCTGGGTCGAGGGCTTCGAGGGCGACCTCCATCCGGTCGAGAATGGCATGCACGAGATCGCGACCGCGCGCGGAGAGCTCCTCCCGCAGCACGCGCCGCGCGGTCTGGTAGAGCACCTCGGCCAGCGCCGCCGTGAAATCCGCCTCGGCGATCAGGCTCGCCACCAGCGCCCCCTGGGCGTGCGGCAGGTCGCGATCGAGCAGCGTCGCGGCGAAGCGCCTGATGTCCCGGCTCAGCACGTCGACGGCGACATGATGCTGCGCCAGGTCGTCCGGCGCGCCGGGACGGCGGCGCGCGACATGGACGAAGAGAGCGGCCGCCCAGGAATGGCGGGCGATCTCCCGGCGGATCGCGGCCAGGTCGGCGGCCGCGTCGCCGCCGGGCTCGGGCCCGATGAAGCGCGGCACCGAGAAGTCCTCGAGATCCTCCGCCGCGCGATGGCCGATCCGCGACAGCAGGCGCTCGAAGGTCCCGACGAAGGGGAACAGCAGCGCCGTGTTGAAGACGTTGAAGAGGATCGAGTAGACGCCCACCGCGACCGGCACGAGCGGGTAGGTCGCGGCGCCGTCGACCATGGTCGGCACGGACGGGTCGCCCACCAGCCAGGCGACGAAGCGGGTCGCCGCCGGGAACAACGGGAACATCACCGCCACGCCGATGAAGTTGAAGGCGATGTGCGCGTAGGCGGCACGCTTGGCGTTGCGGGTGAGGTTCAGCGAGGCGATGAAGGACGTGATCGTCGTGCCGAGATCGGCGCCGAGCGAGAAGGCGAGCGCCGTCTCCCAGTCGAGGACGCCCGAGCTGCCGAGCCCCATGACGATGCCGATGGTCGCCGAGGAGGAGTGGATGAAGGCGGTGATCCCCGCCGCGACGACGATGCAGTAGAGGACACCGGCCCGGCTGTCCGCCCGCAGGCCCGAGATCACCGTCATGACCTCGGGCATGCTGCGCAGCGGGCGCAGGCCGCCGGTCATCATGGCGAGGCCGTAGAAGATGAGGCTGAAGCCGAGCAGCGCCAGGCACAGGTTGCGCGTCGCCTCGGACTTCGAGAAGACCATGACCAGGGCGAAGACGCCGGCGAACAGCAGGCCCCACAGGCCGAGCGGCAGGGCGATCAGCGCGTTGGTCAGCGTGGTGCCGATATTGGCGCCCATGATCACGCCGATCGCCGGCCGCAGCGCCAGGACGCCGGCGTTCACCAGGCCGACCACCATCACCGTCATCGCCGTGCTCGACTGGATGACGCCGGTGATCAGAGTGCCGGCGAGCAGGCCCCGGATCGGCGTTCCGGCCACCCGCGCCAGCGTCGACCGCATTCGGTTGACCGCCATCGCCTGGATGCCGTCGGCCATGAACTCGAGGCCGAGCATGAAGATGCCGAGCCCGCCGACGACGGGCACCAGCACGTCCTTGAAGAAATCCACCTGCACCGCAGCGCTTCCCGCGGCTCAGGCGCCGCCGCGGTTCACGCGTTCTCGCTGTGCTTCCACAGCACTTCGCGCTTGCCGACATGGTTGGCGGTGCTGATCACGCCCGCCGCCTCCATGCGCTCGACCAGGCGGGCGGCGCGGTTGTAGCCGATCTGCAGGTGGCGCTGGATGAAGCTGGTCGAGGCCTTGCGCTCGCGGATGACGATCTGCACCGCCTGCTCGTAGAGGCCGTCGCCGTCGCCGTCCTCGTCGGCGCCCGCCCCGCCGCTCTCGCCGCCCAGCGCCAGCTCGTCCTCGGTGACCTCGTCGAGATAGGCGGGTTCGCCCTGGGCCTTCAGGAACTTCACCACCTCCTCGACCTCGTCGTCGCGCACGAAGGGGCCGTGCACGCGGGTGATGCGGCCGCCACCCTGCATGTAGAGCATGTCGCCGCGGCCGAGGAGCTGCTCGGCTCCGGCCTCGCCGAGGATGGTGCGGCTGTCGATCTTGGAGGTGACCTGGAAGCTGATGCGCGTCGGGAAGTTGGCCTTGATGGTGCCGGTGATGACGTCGACCGACGGGCGCTGCGTCGCCATGATGATGTGGATGCCGGCGGCGCGCGCCATCTGGGCGAGGCGCTGGATCGCCGCCTCGATGTCCTTACCGGCGACCAGCATCAGGTCGGCCATCTCGTCGACGACGACGACGATGAAGGGCAGCGGGCGGAGGTCGAGCGGCTGCTCCTCGAACACCGGCTCGCCGGTCTCCGGGTCGAAGCCGGTCTGCACCTTGCGGCTGGTGTTCTCGCCGCGCCTGGCCATCTCCGTCAGGCGCGCGTTGAAGCCCTCGATGTTGCGCACGCCGAGCTGCGACATGGCGCGGTAGCGATTCTCCATCTCGCGCACGGTCCATTTCAGCGCGACGACGGCCTTGCGCGGGTCGGTGACGACCGGCGCCAGGAGATGCGGGATGCCGTCATAGACCGACAGCTCCAGCATCTTCGGGTCGATCATGATGAACTTGCAGCGGTCGGGCGGCAGCCGGTAGAGCAGCGAGAGGATCATCGCGTTGATGCCGACCGACTTGCCCGAGCCGGTGGTGCCGGCGATCAGGAGGTGCGGCATGCGCGACAGGTCGGCGATCACCGGCGTGCCGCCGATGTCCTTGCCGATCGCCAGCATGAGCTGGGCTGCGGTCTTCTCGTAGGCGTCGGCGGCCAGGAGTTCGCGCAGCCACACCGTCTCGGCCTTGCGGTTGGGCAGCTCGATGCCGATGACGTTGCGCCCAGGCACGACGGCGACGCGCACGGCGAGCGCGCTCATCGAGCGGGCGATGTCGTCGGCGAGGCCGATGACCCGCGACGACTTGGTGCCGGGTGCCGGCTCCAGCTCGTAGAGCGTCACGACCGGGCCGGGGCGCACCTTGACGATCTGTCCCTTGACGCCGAAATCGTCGAGCACGCCCTCCAGCAGCTTGGCGTTGTTGGCGAGCGCGGTCTCGTCGATGCCGGAATCGATGACCGGCGGAATCGGCGCCAGCAGGTCGAGCGGCGGCAGGCGGTGCTCGCCCTCGACGGCGAGGTCGAGGGCGGCCTGCTTGGCGGCCGCAACCTTCTTCGCGGCGGGCTTCTCGCGGCGGCCTCCGAGATCGACGGCGACCGTCGGGCGGGGCGACTCGGGAATAGGCGGCACCGGTGCCGCGGCGACGGCGGGTGCGTCGGCTTCGATCTCGTCGTCGTCCCCGGCCGCGGGGGCGACGGCGCGGCGCGCGAAGACCGGCTCGATGCGCTCGCCGCCGCGGGCTTCGGCGACCGTCGTGCGCGCCGGCTTCGGGCGCGCCGGCTCCGCCGCCGACCGGCGGCCGCTCCACAACCCGATCAGCCAGCCGCCGAACGCGGCGACGGCCCGCCCGATCAGGCCGGCGGCGAATCCCGCCTGCCTGCCGACCACGCCCCATTCCTGGCGGGACAGGCCGACGACGTAGGTCGCCCCGGCGACCCCGACCGCCGCCGTGGCGACCAGCACGAGGGCGAGGCCGATCGGCCCCAGCAGCGATTCGAGCCCGCCCAGCCGCTGCAGCAGCAACCCGCCCGTGAAGCCGCCGAACCCGCCCTGGAGCGGCCAGCTCGCCGGCACGGGGGCGGCGGCCACCGCCGTCGCCAGCGCCAGCAGCGTCGGGAAGAAGGCGATGAGGCGGAACGGCGCCTGGCTCACCATGCGGTGCGCGGCGAGCCGCCAGCCCCACGCGAGCAGCACGATCGGCACCAGCAAGGCGGCCAGGCCGACGCTCTGCCACAAGAGGTCGGCGGCGTAGGCGCCGGTGCGGCCCATGAGGTTGCGCACCGGCGCGTCGACGGCGCGGTTGAACGACGGGTCGCCGCGGTCGTAGGAGGCGAGGGCCAGCAGGAAGGCCGCGCCCAGCGCCAGCAGCGCCACGCCGGCCAGCTCCTCGATGCGTCGGCGCAGGAAGCGCGAGACCGTCTCGGTGCCGCCGGCCGCGCGCTCCATCAGCCCCCTCGGCATCGGTCCGCGGCTGGTGCTGCCCTTCGCCATCGCCGTGTCCCGGCCGCCGTCAGGCGAGGGCGCGCACGAAGCGGGTCAGGCCGGCCTCGACGGTGTCGAGGTCGTGAACCAGCGCCACGCGGATGTAGGAGCGGCCGATATTGACCCCGTCGGCGTCGGGCTTGGCGATGTAGCCGCCGGGGACGACCTTGATCGCGGCCTCCGCCCACAGCCGTTTCGCCGCGGCCTCGCCGTCGCCGACATCGAGCCAGAGGAAGAAGCCGCCGGGCGGCCGGTAGAAGCCGAAGCGGCCGCCGAGCAGGCGCTCGGCGATGTCGATCTTGCGGCGGTAGAGCGTGCGGTTCTCCAGCACATGGCTCTCCTCGCGCCACAGCTCGGTCGCCGCCGCGAGCAGCGGCATCGGCACCGTCGCCCCGCCGTAGCTGCGCAGGCGCCTGAAGAGCTGCAGCACGGTCGGGCAGCCGGCGACGAAGCCGCAGCGCAGGCCCGGCGCGCTCGACCGCTTGGACAGCGAGTGCATGACGACGACCTTGTCGGTGCTGCCGTCGAGGGCGGCGGCCGCTTCCAGGGCGCCGGGCGGCGCCTCCTTGTCGTAGATCTCGGCATAGCACTCGTCCGCCAGCAGCACGAAGTCGTGCTTGCGCGCCAGCGCCACCAGCCGCTTCAGGTAATCCATGCTCGCCAGCGCGCCCTGCGGATTGGCGGGCGAGCAGAGATAGAAGAGCGCGCAGCGCTCGAGCAGCTCGGGGTCGATCGCGTCGATGTCGGGCAGGAACCCGGTCTCCCGTGTCGCCGGCAGGAACACCGGCTCGGCCCCGGACATCACCGCGGCGGCGCTGTACACGTGATAGTAGGGGTTGGGCAGCAGGACGACCGGCCGCTTGCCGCGCTTGTCCTGCGGCACGGCGAGGAAGGCCATCATGAAGAGGCCTTCCTTGGTACCCGACAGCGGCAGGATCTGCTTGTCGGGGTCGATCAGCCCGGCCGGCAGGCGGTAGCGCCGGTCGAGCCAGTCGGCGACCGCGCGGCGAAACTCCGGCGTGCCCTCGTTGCCCGGATAGCGGCCCCAGAGGTGAGCGTGGCGGGCCACCGTCTCGGCGAGCAGCGGCGGCGGGTCGTTCTGCGGCTCCCCCGCCGACATCATCAGCGGCTTCTCGTTGGCGAGCGGCTTGATGCCGGCCAGCAGATCGGCGAGGCGCTGGAATGGATAGTCGCCCAGCGCCTCCAGGCGTTCGTTCAGCATCGGTCGTGATTCCCCCGCAGCCGGCAATGGTACTGCCGCCGACCCGGCGAAACAACCGCGTAGGACACGACCTTCAGACCGCGGTTGCACCGCGTCGCTCCTGCCGCCGAGTCGCGAACGACGTCGACGTTGCGCTTTCTGGTCATGAAACGCATAGTTCGCCGACCATCCGCCCGCCTCTTGCCGGAGGACCGCCGAATGCGCCGTGCCGCTCTCGCCTCGCTCGCCCTGCTGCTCGGCGCCGCCATGCCCGCCGTCGCCCAGTCTCCGGCGACCCTGCGGGCGGCGATCAACGCCGATATCCGGACGAACGATCCGGGCGTCAACCGCGACGGCAACACCGATGCGGTGATGATGCACGTCCTGGAGGGGCTGGTCGGGCTGACCGAGGACGGCGACGTCGGCCCGCTCCTGGCGGAGCGGGTGGCGGTGTCGGAAGACGGCCGGAGCTACACCTTCACGCTGCGCGAGGGGATCAGGTTCCACAACGGCGCCGAGCTGACCTCGGCCGACGTCGCGTGGACGTGGCGGCGCTTCCTCGACCCGGCGACCAAGTGGCGCTGCCAGTCGGAGTTCGGTGGCAAGGGCCTGACCAGGATCGAGGCCGTCGAGACGCCGGACCCGAGGACCGTGGTGTTCCGCATCGAGAAGCCGACCGCCCTCTTCCTCTCGGTGATGGCGCGGCCCGACTGCGGCGGCTCGGGCATCCTGCACCGGGACTCCGTCGGGCCGGACGGCAAGTGGAAGGGCCCGATCGCCACCGGCCCGTTCAGGTTCGGGGAATGGAAGCGCGGCGAGTTCGTCGAGCTGGAGCGCTTCGCCGGCTACCGGCCGCTGCCCGGTGCCCGCGACGGCTACATCGGCGGCAAGAGGGCCGAGGTGGAGCGCGTGCGCTTCGTCGTCGTGCCCGATCCCTCGGCGATGAAGGCGGCGCTGCTGTCGGGATCGCTCGACGTGGTGACCGACGTCGCCGTCGACGACATCGCCGAGCTGAAGCGGCGCGGCGACATCGCGATCGACCTGGCGCCGACCATGGGCGTCAACGCCATTCTGATGCAGACGCGCGATCCGGTGCTGCAGGATGTCCGCGTCCGGCGCGCCGTCGCGCACGCGATCGACGCCGCGGAGCTCACCACCGCGATCACCCAGGGCACCGCCAGGCCGAACCCCTCGATCGTGCCGGTGCCGAGCTCCTATCACGGGGCGGCGCACGACCGGCGCATCGCGGCCGATCCGGCGCTCGCCCGGAAGCTGCTGGCCGAGGCCGGCTATCGCGGGCAGCCGGTGAAGATCCTCGCCAACAAGCGCTACGGCAGCATGTACGACGCCGCCGTGCTGGCGCAGGCGATGCTGCAGCAGGTCGGCATGGCGGCGGAGATCGAGGTGCTGGAGTGGGCGACGCAGCTCGACCGCTACCTCAAGGGCGACTACCAGATGATGTCGTTCTCCTACTCCGCCCGCCTCGATCCGGCCCTCAACTACGAGATGATGAGCGGCCCCAAGGCGACGCAGCCGCGCAAGATCTGGGACAATCCGGACGCCCTGAAGCTGCTCGACGAAGCCATGGTCGTCGCCGACCGCAAGCGCCGCGGGGCGATCTTCGACCGGCTGCACGAGATGTTCCTGGCCGACGTGCCGATGCTCGTCCTCTACAACGGCGTCGACATCGCCGCCTCGGGCAAGCGGGTGAAGGGCTACAAGGGCTGGGCGGCGGGCCAGCCGCGCTTCTGGGGCGTGACGCTGCAATAGCCCGGGCATTCCGGGCGCGGAATCGCCGCCGGTGCTCCGCTACATCATCCGCCGCCTGCTGATGACGGTGCCGACCGCCCTGCTGGTCGCCATCGCCGTGTTCGTGCTGCTGCGCCTCGTGCCCGGCGACCCGGCGCAGCTCATGCTGGGCGACACCGCAACCGAGGAGACGCTGGCCGAGCTGCGGCGCCAGCTCGGTCTCGACCAGCCGATCCCGCTGCAGTTCCTCTACTGGCTCGGCAACGTCCTGCGGGGCGATCTCGGGCGGTCGATCACCAACGACCTGCCGGTGCTGCCGCTGATCGTCGATCGCTTCCGGGTCAGCGCCACCATCGTGGTGGCCGCCGTCGTCCTGGCCAGCATCATCGCGGTGCCGGCGGGCATGCTGGCGGCGTGGCGGCAGAACAGCCCGGGCGACCTCGTCATCGTCGCCGGCGCGACGCTGATGCTGTCGATCCCGAGCTTCTGGCTCGGCCTCCTCATGCTGCTGCTGTTCGGCGTGAAGCTCGGCTGGCTGCCGGTGGTCGGCTACGTCTCCTTCGCCGAGGATCCAGGCCGGGCGCTGGCGTACATCGTGCTGCCGATCGCCACCCTGACGCTGATCGAGATCGGCGTGGTGACGCGCATGGCGCGCGCCGCGACGATCGAGGTGCTGCGGCTCGAATACATCACCCATGCCCGCGCCAAGGGCGTGCCGGAGGGGCGCGTGCTGTGGCGCCACGCGCTGCCCAACGCCTTCGCGCCGACCTGGACCGTGATCGGTCTGATCCTCGGCAACCTGCTGGGCGGCATCGCCGTGGTCGAGACCGTCTTCACCCTGCCCGGCCTCGGCCGCCTGCTCGTCGACGGCATCTTCGCGCGCGACTATCCGGTCGTGCAGGGCTGCCTGCTCTTCACCGCCATCATGTACGTGCTGGTCAATCTCCTGGTCGACCTGCTCTATCCCGTATTCGACCCGCGGGTGACCGCGGAATGAGGCGGCGGTTCCGGCTGCGCGCCAACGCGCTGATCGGCGGCACGCTGATCGGGGTGCTCGCGCTCGTCGGCGTCACCGCCAGCCTGTGGACGCCGTTCGATCCGCTGCGCATCAACCTGCGCGCCCGCCTGCGCCCGCCGTCCGACCTCTACTGGCTGGGCACCGACGAGTTCGGCCGCGACGTCGTCAGCCGCCTGATGGCCGGCGCCGGCACCAGCGCGCTGGTCGCCCTCCTGACCGTGATGTCCGCGGTCGTGCTCGGCGTCTTCATCGGCGTCGTCGCGGGCTTCGTGCGCGGCTGGCTCGACCGCGCGCTGATGGCGGTCAACGACACGCTGCTCGCCTTCCCCGGCATCCTGCTCGCGCTCGGCCTGATGGCGGTCATGGGCCCCAACAAGTGGGGCATCATCCTGGCGCTCGGCCTCGCCTACGCCCCCTCGGTGGTGCGCGTCGTGCGCGCGACCGTGCTCTCGGTGCGCGAGCGCGAGTACATCGAGGCCTCGCGCGTCATCGGCAACTCCGAGATCTACACGATGATGCGCCACGTCCTGCCGAACTGCACCGCGCCGATCGTCGTGCTGGCGACCAGCATGTTCGGCTGGGTCGTGCTGGCCGAGAGCGCGCTCAGCTTCCTCGGCCTCGGCGTGCCGCCGCCCGCACCCACCTGGGGCAACATGCTGGCGGCCGCCCGGCCCTATCTCGACCAGGCGCCGTGGCTGTCGATCGCGCCCGGCCTGTGCATCGCGCTCACCATGCTCGGCATCAACCTGCTCGGCGATGCCCTGCGCGATCGTCTCGACCCGCGCATGGCGGCCGCATGACGATGCCGCCGCTGCTCGCCGTCACCGACCTGACGGTGGCGGTCCGCGACAACGTCGTCGTCGACCAGGTCTCCTTCGCGCTGATGCCGGGCGAGATCATGGCGCTGGTCGGCGAATCGGGCAGCGGCAAGACCATGGCCGCGCGCGCCGTGCTCGATCTGCTGCCGCCGGGCGTGCGCCGCACCGGCGGGCGCATCCTCTTCGACGGCAAGGACCTGACCGCGCTGCCGCCGGCCGCCATGCGCGCGCTCCGCGGGCCCGGCATCGGCATGGTCTTCCAGGAGCCGATGGTCTCCCTCAACCCGGCGCTCTCGATCGGCAGCCAGCTCGCCGAGGGGCTGGAGCTGCATCGCAGGCTGCCCAGGGAAGAGGTGCGGCGGCTGTGCCGCGAGATGCTGGCGCGCGTCCAGATCGCCGATCCCGACCGCTGCCTCGGCGCCTACCCGCACGAGTTCTCCGGCGGCATGCGCCAGCGCATCATGCTGGCCGCGGTCATGCTGCTGAAGCCCAAGCTGCTGCTGGCCGACGAGCCGACGACGGCGCTCGACACGCTGACCCAGCGCGAGGTGCTCGACCTCATGGTCGACCTGACGCGCGACAACGGCACCGCCGTCATCCTGATCACCCACAATCTCGGCCTGGTGTCGCGCTACGCCGCGCGTGCGGTGGT
>JADZBA010000406.1 GCA_020852355.1 Alphaproteobacteria bacterium | reverse complement strand
TTCGCCGAGCGGCTGGATACTGCGGCGAAGGCGCGGCAGGCGTTGTTGGAGAAGGCGCGCGCCAGGAACCCTGCGAACGACCCGGGCTTCGCAGCGCGCCAGGCGGAGCAGATCGCGGCGGCGGAAGCCCGCGAGCAGCGGCTGGCCGAGCGCCGCGCGGCCAAGGCGGCCGAGGAGGCCCGGCGCGAGGCCGAGCGCAAGGCCGCCGAAGCGGCGCGGATCGAGGCGATGAAGGCCGAGGAGGAGGTGCGCCGCATCGAGGCCGAGGAGCGCGCCGTCCGCGAGGTCGCGCTCGAGGCCGAGCGCAAGGCCGCCCGCGACGCCCGCTACGCGGCCCGCAAGGCGCGGCAGGGCAAGAAGCGCTAGCACGCCCCCACTCCCGCGAACGCACCCGGGCAGGCTATCCTCGCACGCCGCGCCGCAGCCACGGCGTCGGCGAACGTCGGAGAGTGCCTGCCTTGCCCGTCGGCCGATTAGCCTATCCTCGCCTCGCGACCCTCGGGCTCGCCATCCTCCTGCCCGCGGTCGCGGCGTTCGCCGGCGACATCCCGACCGGCCCCGAGATCATGGACGCCGTGGCGGCCCGGCACGATCGGCCGTTCGAGGCGACGGTCGGCGAGATGACGCTGACCGATGCGGGCGGGCGCGAGACCCGGCGCCTGATACGGGGGTTCGCCCGGCGCGAGGCGGACGGCGGCAGCCGCCACATGCTGACCTTCGTCGGCCCGCCGGCCATCGCCGGCGTGGCCATGCTCGCCTGGGACCATCCCGGCGGACGAACGGACCAATGGCTGTTCCTGCCTGCCGCCGGAGAGCCGACGCGGGTGCTCGGCGGCGCGCGGCGCGGCTTCTTCCTCGACACCGACTTCGCCCTGGAGGACTTCCTCGTCGACCGCCGCGAGCGTCACCGCCAGGACCGGGTGGCCGATGCCGACGACCGCGGCGTGCCCTGCTACGTCGTCGAGATCCGGCCCTCCGACCCCGAGGTCGCCGCGGCGTCGGGCTACCGCCTCAAGCGCGTGTTCGTCGGTCGCGCCGATCACCTCGTGCGGCGGGTCGAGTATTTCGATCGCGACACCGGCCGGCACGTGAAGACCATGCTGTTGCTGGAGGTGGCCGAGCCCTCGCCCGGGACCCTGCGGCCGCGGGCCTATCGCATGGAGAATCATCGCGACCGGCATGCGAGCGCGATCACCATCACGGGCTGGGACTTCACGGAAGCCGCCGTGCCGCTGGAGATGTTCGCGCCGCGCTGGCTCGCCGCCCGACGCCACATGCGGTGAACGCCATCCCCGGGCGAGCATCGGCACCGCCGCCGCGCCGGGCGCTCCGTGCCCGTCTGGCGGCCGCCGCGGCCGGCTGGATCGTCTTCACCGGCCGTCGCCCGCGGCTGGCCCTGCTGCTGGTGCTGGCGATTACCCTGATGCTGGCTCCCGGCTTCGCACGCCTGCGGGTGGATACCGGGTACGGCTCGTTCGCGGCGAGCGACGGGCCCGCTGCCCGCGACTACGAGCGCTTCGTCGCGACCTTCGGCTCCGACCTCGTCACCCTCGTCTATGTGCGTTCGGACGGCGGCCTCGCCGCCCCCGCCCTCGCCGCCATCGAGCGCCTGACCCGCGGCCTGGAGGCGCTGCCCTACGTCGCCACGGTCGCCAGCCTGTTCACCGTCCGCGATCCGCGGCGCGACGGCGACGCCGTCGTCCTCGCCCCCTTCCTGGCCGATCCCGGCGAGGATACGGCCCGCCTCGCGGCGCGTGCCGCCGCCAACCCGTTCGTGCGCGACCTCCTGCTGTCGCGCGACGGCAAGGCGTCCGCGATCATCGTCACCATGGGCGACGACTGGTCGCGCGAGCGCGACGCCGACCGCACGACGCGCGACTTCGAGCGGCTGCTGGCGGCCGAGCGCGCCGGTTTCGACGCGATATTCGAGCTGGGGCCACCGCGCATCATGGCCGAGCAGCGCCGCGCGGTGTTCGCCGACATGGCCATCCTGGGGCCGCTCGCGGTCCTCGTCCTGGCCGGCTGCTTCGCCTTCCTGCTGCGCGCGTGGATCGCCGTCATCCTGCCGGTAGCGACCGCGGGGATCAGCCTGGTGTGGACCTTCGGGCTCTGCGGCCTGACCGGCATGCCGATCAACCTGCTGAGCGCCGGCATCCCGCTCCTGCTGGTCGCCATCGGCGCCACCGAGGATGCGTTCATGCTGTCCTCGTACCTGCATCGGCTGCGTGCGAACCCCGGCGGCGGGCGGCGGGCGGCGATCGACGGCATGGCCGAGGATTGCGGCCTCGCCTCGTTGCTGACGGCGACGACCACCGTGGCCGGCTTCGCCGCCAACGCCATCACGCCGATCCCGCTGATCGAGACCTTCGCGCTGGAGACCAGCGCGGGGCTGGCACTCAATTATCTCGCCACCACTCTGGTCCTGCCGGCGTGCCTCGCGCTGTTCGGGCCGACCAGGGTGCGACCGCCGTCCCCGCGGCGGCGCTTCCTGGCCGCCGACGCAATGGTGGAGCGGCTGATGCCGTGGTGGCGCCGCCACCCCCGCACGGTACTCGTCGGATCGGCCGCGGTCGGCATCGCAACGCTCGCGGCGGTGCCGTTCCTCCACCCGGTCAACGATCCCATCGCCGCCTTCCGGCCCGACCATCCGCTTCCCCGCGGTGCCGCCGCCATCACCCGCGACCTCGCGGGGCCCATCGTCCTCTATGTCGTGCTGGAGCAGGAGCGGCCCGGCTTCTTCGCGCAGGCCGAGGGCGTCGCCCTGCTCCGCCGGGTGGCCGAGCGCGTCGCGCGCGTGCCGGGCTTCGCCAAGACGCTCTCCCTCGGCGACCAACTGGCGCTCATCGATCATGCGTTCCGGCCGCCCGACGCGGACGGCCCCGTCGCGGACGCGGACGCCCTCACCGCCCAGTACCTGCTGCTGCTGCGCCCCAACGAGACCGCACGGTTCGTCTCGGCCGACCGCGCGTCGGCCAACATCCTGGTACTGCACGGCGTCTCCGACTCCCACGCCCTCGCGGAGCGGCTGGATGCACTGGCCACCGACCTCGACGCGATCGTCGGGGGGGCGGCGCGGTGGACCTTCTCGGGCCGCAACGTCCTCGTGCAGCGAGCGGCGAGCGACCTCATCGTCGGCAGCATGACATCGTTCCTGGTGGTGGTCGCGGCCTGCGCTGTCCTGATCGCGCTGGGGCTCGGCAGCGTGCATCTGGCGCTGCTGTCGCTGTGCCCCAACCTGCTGCCGGCCGCAGGCGTGGCGCTCCTGATGCTCGCCGCCGGCATCCCGCTCAACGCCGGCACCGCGCTGGTGGAAGCCGTCGCCTTCGGCGTGATCATCGACGACACGATCCATCTCCTGGCCTCCTTCCGCCGCCGGGTGGATGGTGGCGCCACGCCGGAAGCGGCGGTGGCCGGGGCGGTGGAGGAGTGTGTCCGCCCGGCCCTCGCCGTCGGCCTCGCCATGGCCGCCGCGCTCGCCCTCTGCGGCCTTTCGGAGATGGCGATCGTCGCCGACTTCGGGCTGCTCGCGGCCTTCGCGCTCCTGGTCGCCCTGCCCGCCGAGCTGCTGGTGACGCCGGCCCTGCTGACGCGGCTGGCGCCCGGGCGAAGGACGGGCGCGTAGATGGCCCGCTGGCGCGCGACGCCCTGCGCCCTGGCCGCGACGCTCCTCGCCGGCACCGCCGCCGCGGACGAGTTCCCGGTGCGCTTCCTCTCCGAGAGCTGGGTCGACGGCTATTTCCGCTCCCCCGCCGAGCCGCTGTTCGGCCCTCCGGCCGACCGGACGCCGGTCCTGCTGAACCAGCGCCTGTGGGCCGGTCTCGACATGGCCCTGGCGCCCGGCCTCGCCATCGGGTTCGACGGCTATCTCGCCGCAACCCTCCCGGACACGCTGCGCGGGGTCGTGACCGAGCCCGGAGATCGCAGCCTGCGCGCTCATCGCGCGGACGTGACCCGGCTCATGCTCCGTGTCGAAAGCGCCGACGCAGACCTGATCGTCGGGCGGGCGCCGCTCGAGGTCGGGCTGGGCGACCTCTACCGCCCGACCGACCGATTCGAGGCACGCAACCTTGCGAACCCCGTGCATCCGATGCGCATGGGCGCCTGGCAGGCGACGCTCCAGGTGCCGCTCGGGCCGACCGACACGCTGACGCTCTCGGTCCTCCCGTTCGACGACCGCGGCGCGCAGCCGGGACCGGGCTCGCGCTGGCGCGGCGCCATCGGCGACGCGGACTTCTACGACTTCCCCGGCTTCGCCTTCCTCGCCGATCCCGCCATCGTGGCGCTCGCCGACCTGCGTTTCGAGGACCGCTTCCGCACCCGCTTCCTGCAGGACTGGGGATGGCTCGCCATGGTCCGCGGCGAGCGCAGCGGCGGCGACTTCCAGATCGGCGCCCATATCGGTCCCGGCGCCTTTCCGACGCTGGAGGTGCGGGGCCGCGCGGCGCCGACCCTCACCGGCGCGCCGCAGATCACCGTGACCAAGGTGCTGCCCACGGCCGCGACCCTCTTCGCCGGCGGCGCGCTCGCCCTGGACAGCGCCAGGCTGACGCTGGAGGGCCTCTTCCAGCACACGCCGGGCAACCGCGACGACGACTTCCTGCGCCTGACCGCCGGCGTGACGCTGCGCCTGGAGGACGTGGCCGACGCCCTCGGGCTGCGCGACGTCGGCCTGTCGGGACAGTACGCGCGCGAGATCGTGACGCGGCGCATGACGTCCACGGCGCTGCCGTTCGACGCGTCGGCGCTGCAGGGCGTGCCGTCGTTGCTGCTGCCGACCTTGGTCAACATCGCCCTGGCGCAGCCCGCCTCGGTGCGGGTCAGCTCGGAGAGCGCGCGCGCGAACCGCGACACGCTGATCGGCGAGCTGCGCCTCGTCGTCGACGCCTGGACGACCATCAGGGCGCGCGGCGCCTACAATTTCGACGATGGCGACCGCGCGCTCAGCGTCGCCATGGAGCATCGGCTCGGCGATGCGACGACCCTGGAGGGGGCGATCTTCCTCATCGACGGCCGGGTCGGATCGCCCTTCGGCCGCTTCGATCGCAACGACGGCGTATTCGTCGGCGTCCGCCACCGCTTCTGACGGAACCGGGTCAGTCCTCGCGGCGCTTCAGCCAGTCGACGATGGGATCGATCTGGTCGCGCGTGCGCAGCCACGGCGGATGGCCCGCGCCGGGCAGCGTCAGCAGCTCCGCGTTCGGCCGGGTCGCGATCATCCGCGCCGCCGTCTCGGCCGACAGCATCTCCGACCGGGCGCCGCGCACCAGCAGCGTGGGGATGGTGATGGCCAGCCATTCGTCGGGCCGATCGTAGGGATGCAGGGTCAGCGCCTGGCGCACGCGCGGATCGAAGCGGAAGCGATAGCCGTTCTGCGTCCGCGTCATGTACGCCCGCATCATCGCGGGCCATTCCTCGTCGGCCAGCGGGCCGCGGTCGCTCACCAGCCTGCGCAGGGCGGCTTCGGCGGACGCGATGTCGGGGAACAGCGTCTCCCGGGGGATCAGGCTCGCCACGTGACGCACGCCCTCAGGGGTCGCGCCGGTACCGACGTCGTTCAGCACCAGCGAGCGGAACGGCGCCTCGGGCAGCCCGGCGAGGCGCATGGCGATCAACCCGCCCATCGACCCGCCGATCAGGTCGATCCGCGTGGACCCCGCGATCGCGATGGTGGCCGACAGCACGGCCGCGTAGAGGGGAAACCGATACTCCGCCGCGTCGGCGCGCCAGCCGCTGCGCCCGTGGCCCGACAGGTCCGGGCAGAAGACGCACCAGCCCTCGGCCGCCAGCGCGGCCGCCAGCGGGTCGAACTCGCGCCCGTTCATCAGGAACCCATGCACGCAGACGGCACGGCGCCGGCTGTCCGGCCGGCCCCAGATGGTGCAGTGGATGGCGTGGAAGCTCGCCCCGAAGAAGACCGGGAATCGCGTCGAGATCGGCGGCGGCTCCCGGACTCCGGGGCTGCTCATGCGCCCTGCGGCACCATGCTAGGCTGCCACCTTCTGCTCCGACGCCGCGAACGCCGCGAAGGCGTCCAGCGCCTTGGCGACGTCGGCCTCGTCATGGGCCAGCGACACGTAGAACTTGCTGTCGCCCTTGAGGATGCCGTTCTCGCGCATGCAGCGGTTGAAGCGCTTCTGCCGCTCCCCGTCGGCGCGCAGCGTGGCGCGATAGTCGTGCACCGCGCCGTCGGCGAAGACCACGTCGAACAGCGGCGGCTCGCCCACCACCTGCGCCGGCACGCCCGCCTCCTTCAAAGACCGCGCCAGCCCGTCCATCAGCCGTCGGCCGGTCGCGAACACCTTCTCGTAGGTGCCGGGACGCCGCAGGATCTCCAGGGTCTTGCGGCCGGCGACGGCGGCGACCGGGTTGCCCGAGAGCGTGCCGATCTGGATGAGGAACCCGTCGTCGCCGACCAGCGCCCGGTCGAAATGCGCCATGATGTCGGCCCGCCCGGCAATCGCCGCGAGCGGGAAGCCGCCGCCGATCACCTTGCCGAGCGTGCACAGGTCGGGGACGACGCCGTAGTATTCCTGGGCGCCGCCGTAGGCGAAGCGGAAGCCGGTCACCACCTCGTCGAAGATCAACGGGATGCCGAGGCGCCGGGTCACCTCGCGCAGCGCCTGGAGGAACCCCGGCTGCGGCTTCAGGAGACGCTGGAACGGCTCGACGATGACGCCGCCCAGCTCGTCCTTGTTCGCCTCGATCAGGCTGACGGCGGTCGCGGCGTCGTTGAAGGGGGCGATCAGCACGTCGTCGCGCACGGCACGCGGAATGCCCGGCGAATCGGGGATCGCCTGAGGAAAGTTGCCGGGCCGCTTCGGGGCGAGGCTCATCAGGCTGTAGTCGCTCATGCCGTGATAGCCGCCCTCGAACTTCAGGATCTTGTCGCGCTTGCGGAAGGCGCGGGCGACCCGCATGGCGTAGAGATCGGCCTCCGATCCGGTCGACACTAAGCGCACCTTCTCGGCACAGGGCACCGCCGCGACCAGATCCTCGGCGAGCAGAATGCCGTGCTCGTTGTTCGCGAAGAAGGTGGTGCCGAGCTGCACCTGGCGCTGCACGGCCTCCAGCACCTCGGGATCGCCGTGGCCGATGAACATCGGGCCGGAGCCGAGCAGGAAGTCGACATACTCGTTGCCGCTGACGTCGCGCACGCGGCCGCCCTTGCCCTCGCGCACGACGATGTCGAAGGAGAGGTTGCCGAAGCCGCCCGCCGGAAGGACGCGCCGCGCCTT
>JADZBA010000405.1 GCA_020852355.1 Alphaproteobacteria bacterium | reverse complement strand
GATGGTGATTTCTACTTGATCGACGTTTCCGATTACCTGATCGACGGAAAGACATGGCGGAGCGTATGCCGACGTGTACTTCCGACAAGTGAACCAGGGAAAGGAAATGTCGAGATGATGCGCAATATCGCAATGGCGATCGTCGCCTTCGCCTTCGCCGGGTCGGCCGCCCAGGCGGCCACCGACTGCGCCGGCCGCATGGCCGAGGTGAAGCCGATGATGGCCAAGGTCACCGACGCCAAGATGAAGGATGGCCTGACCGCGCGCTGGGGCCAGGCCGAAGCGGCGATGACCGCCAAGAACGAGAAGGGCTGCCTCGATCATCTCGCCTTCATCGAGAAGGCCATCAAGGACGGCAAGATGTAGCAGCAGCGCGGGCGGCGCCGGGCGCGGCCGCGCCCGGCGCCGCTTGCGGTCAGCGGCGCGCCGCGCGTTCTGCCAGCGACGCCGCCGCCTCGGCGATCACCGGCGTCCAGTCGCCGCGGCTCTGCTGGCGGATCAGACGCATGCTCGGATACCAGGGGCAGTCGGTGCGGTCGCGCAGCCAGTACCAGAAGAGGCTGCGCCCCGTGGAAAGCAGCGTCCAGGTCGGGACGGCGAGGGCGCCCGCGAGATGGGCGGCGGTGTTGCTGATCGAGATCACCAGGTCGAGGGCGGCGATCTGGTCGGCAGCCGCCGCGAAATCGCGCAGGGGATCGACCGCCGGATCGTGGAGGATCTCGATCCCGGTCGCCGCCGTGAACTCCCCCATCGCCACGTTGTGGTCGCCGTACTGGACGCTGACGAAGCGGCAGCCGGGTATCGAAAGGATCGGCAGCCAGTCGGCCAGCTGCAGGCTCTTCTCGTCGCCGATCGCGGGATGGCGACTGTGCCAGGAAAGGCCGACCAGGAGCCGGCCGTCGTCGTAGCGGCGGCGCAGCTCGGCCGCCCGCGCCGCATTCGCCTTGAGATGGGCGGTCGGCAGGCGCGGCAGGTCCGCGGGACCGCGGCAGAGGCGGCCCAGCAGGCTGCCCGTCGGGCATTGCAGCTCCGCCGTCGCGGTCGCGGGATGCGGCGGGTCGGCGCGGGGCACGACCGTCGCACCGGGCAGCGCGCGGGCGATGAGCGGCACCAGCCGCGGCTCGCATTCCACCGTCAGGAGGACCCCCGCCGCGACCAGCATCGGCAGCAGGCGGGCGTACATGATCTGATCGCCCGGCCCATGATCGCCCCACACCAGCAGCCGGCGGCCGGGGATCGGAGCGCCGTCCCAGAGCGGCTGCGGGAAGTCGCGCTTCCAGGTGGCGAAGCGGCGGAGCTGCCAGCGCCGGTCGAAGCCGCGCTGGCCCTCGGCGAACTGCCCCTGGGAGAGCTGCAGCCATCCCAGGCTGAACTGCGCCTCGGCGAAGCCGGGCCTGAGACGGATGGCCTCGCGGAAATGGCGCTCGGCCGCCTCCAGGTCGCCCGCCACCTCCGCGACCGCGCCCGCGACGTGCAGCGCGTCGGTGTTGCGCGGCGCCAGGCCGATCGCACGCTCCGCCAGCTCGCGACCGGCCTCGACCTGCCCTGTCTCCATGAGGACGAGGCCGAGATTGGACAGGGCCTGGACGTCGTCCGGCGCCCTGGCCAGCGCCTCGCGGTAGGATTCCACCGCCGCCTCGAGCCGGCCGAGCTGGCGCAGGGCATTGCCGGCATGCAGCCAGCCGCCCGCCTTGTCCGGCGCCAGCGCGACCGCGCGCTGTGCCGCCGCCAGCGCCTCCTCGCCGCGGTCGAGGTCGAGCAGAGTGGCCGACAGGGCGACATGGGCGAGCGCCGACGACGGCAGGATGCCGACCGCCTCGGTCGCGACGGCCAGTGCGTCGGCCGTTCTGCCGACCTCGCGCAGCATGGCGACCAGGGCGACCCGCAGCTCCTCGCGCAGGGGACCGAGCGCGATGGCCTCGCGGTAGGCGGTCCAGGCGGCATCGGTGCGTCCGTCCATGCGCAGCGTGCCGGCGAGGTTCGCGCGATACTCGACGCGCTGCGGGTCGAGCGCGATGGCCTGGCGCAGGGCGGCGGCAGCGGCATCGTGCCGCCCCTGATGGCGCAGGAAGACGCCATGGTTGTTGTGCAGCGCCGCGTCGTCCGGGGCCAGCCGCAGCGCCTCGGCGTAGGCGCGCTCGGCGGCGGCGACGTCGCCGCGCCGCTCGTCCAGGATGGCCCGGCGGCGCCACAGGACGGCGTCTTCCGGCTCGGCCGCGAGCGCTTCGCCGAGCAATGCCGCCGCGCCGTCGAGATCGCCGCGCCGCAGGCGCACCGCCGCAAGGTCGCCGAGCGAGGCCGGCGGCAGGGGGGCCAGGGCCGCGGCGCGGTCGAGGGCGTCGGCGGCCTCCGCCACCTGGCCCTGGGTGATGGTGGCGGAGGCGAGCAGGCGCCAGGCCTCGACGTCGTCGCCGTGGTCGGCCAGCACGGCGCGGCAGGCCGCGGCCGCGGCCGCGGCATCGCCGACCGCGAGATGCCGGCGGGCGTCGGCGAGCCGGGCGGGGGTCACAGGATGCCGTGGCGGGCGAAGACGTCGGCCAGCCTGGCGCCGGCGAGCAGCTCCTCGCGGGTGCGATCCTCGCCTTCCACCTTCTCCAGGGCCAGCAGCAGGCAGTCCCGCTCGATGTCGGCCGGCACGACGACGACGCCGTCGGCATCGCCCATCACCAGCTCGCCCGGCCGGACATGCACGCCGCCGCAGGTCACCGGGACGTCGATGGCGATGACCTTGCCGCGGCCCTTCGAGTCGAGCGGCCCGATGCCGCCGTGGAACACCGGGAAGCGCAGCTCGCGGATCTGCCTGATGTCGCGCACCAGCCCGTCGGTCACGCAGCCGGCGGCACCCCGTGCCATGGCGGCGGTAGTCAGCAGCTCGCCCCAGGGCGCGATGCGCGGCGATCCCTGGCAGGCGAGCACGGGGATCTCGCCCGGCGCGAGATCGTCGATGAGGGCGATCTCGAGGGCGTAGGGATTCTCGCCCGGGGCGACCGAGTAGACCTCGGCGTAGAGACCGGTGCGGGCGCGGCCGAACAGCACGAGGCTTTCGTCGAGCGGCCGGATGCCGGGGCGGAACGCCTGGTCGCGCCGGCCCAGCGCATCGAGCGTGTCGGACAAGACGGCGGTGAACAGGCGCAGGCGGGCGCGGTCGAGTAGCTCGTCGTCGGCGCGCATCGATACGGGTCCCCGAATGGCGGAATTGCGTCAGGCGGCCGGAGCCTGCCACCGACGCAGCGTCCGCATCAACAGCGGCGCGAACCAGACGAGGATCGCCGCCACCCCCAGGGTGGCCGAGATCGGCCGCGAGAAGAAGCCGAGCAGGCTGCCGTCGGCCTTGATCATGGAACTGACGAAGGTGTCCTCGAGCAGCGCGCCCAGGACCATGCCGAGGATCGCCGGCGCCACGGGAAAGCCGTTGCTCTCCATCAGGAAGGCGACGATGCCGAAGACCAGCATGATCGTCACGCCGGCCGCCGTGTTGTTGATGGCGAAGGCGCCGACGATGCAGAACAGCAGGATGATCGGCATCATGATGTTGCGCGGCATGCGCAGGATCTGCTTCGCCGCCTTGATCGCCGCCCAGCCGAAGGGAACCATCAGGAGGTTGGCGAGGAAGAAGACGATGAACACCGCGTAGAGCTGCGGCGCGTTGTTCATGAAGATCGTGGGCCCGGGATTCATGCCCTTCATGTAGAGCACGCCGATGACGATGGCGGTGATCGAATCGCCCGGGATGCCGAAGACCAGGGCCGGGATCCAGGCGCCGCTGAGGGCGGCGTTGTTGGAGGCGCCGCTCTCGACGATGCCCTCGGGATGGCCGGTGCCGAACTTCTCGGGCGTCTTCGACAGCCGCTTGCTCATCGCGTAGGAGATCCAGGCGGCGATATCGGCGCCGGCCCCGGGGAGCGCGCCGATCAGGGTGCCGACCGTGCTGCCGCGGACCAGGGGCCAGCGGTACGCGACGGTCATCTTCCACATGCCGGTGAAGACGTTGCCGATCGAGCGCTGGACCTTGAAGGCGGGCGCATCGGGCTCGCTCGCCCAGCGGATGATCTCCGACACGGCGAACATGCCGATCATCGCCGGGATGAAGCTGACGCCGCCCAGCAGCTCGGTCGAGCCGAAGGTCAGCCGCGGGTAGCCCGACGGGTTGTCGAGGCCCGCCAGCGACACGCCGAGGCCGAGGAAGAGCGAGATCAGCCCCTTCAGCGGGTCGTTGGTCGAGATGAAGACGGCGCAGGTGAGGCCCAGCGCGACGAGCCAGAAATACTCGAAGCTGGAGAAGCGCAGGGCGACCTCGGCCAGGGCCGGGGCCGCCAGGACGAGGACGACCGAGCCGAAGATGCCGCCCAGCACGGAGAAGACGAGGCCGGCGCCCAGCGCCACCTCGGCCTGCCCCTTGCGCGTCATCGCGTAGGCCTCGTCGGTATAGGCCGCCGATGCCGGCGTCCCCGGCATGCGCACGAGGCAGCCGGGGATGTCGCCGGCGAAGATCGCCATCGCCGTCGCCGTGACGATGGCGGCGATGGCCGGCACCGGCTCCATGAAGAAGGTCACCGGCACCAGCAGCGCCGTCGCCATCGTCGCCGTCAGGCCGGGGATGGCGCCGACGAAGAGGCCGAAGATCGAGGCGCCCGCGATGACCGCCAGGACGTAGGGATCGAAGACGAGGCCGAATGCCGTGAGAAGCGCGTCGGGCATCGGTCTACCAGGCGAGTGGCGTCAGGAGGCCCCATGGCAGCGGCACCCGCAGCATGGAGTAGAAGACGAAGTGGATGACGGCGGTGCCCAGCAGCGCGACGGCGATCGCCGCCGGCCAGCCGACCCGCTGCGAGCGGAAGATCGCGACGAGCACCAGCGGCGCGACGACGAGGAAGCCGAGGAAGTCGGACAGCAGCAGATAGGCGACCGTGCCGAGGACGACGGCCAGGACCGCCGTCAGGCCGCGCCGCGAGCGCAGCCCCGCATCGACCGCGACGAACGGCCCCGACCAGCCGGCCGCGACCGCCCGTGCCATCAGCAGGAGGGCGCAGGCGCCGAGGCCGACGCTCACCATCAGCGGGAACACGCCGGGGCCGAACTGCTGCCCCTGCATCGCCGGCAGGGTCAGGGAGTAGACGAGGAGGGCGATCGCGGCCAGCAGGAGCACGAGCCCGTTGAACGCGTCGTGGAAGCGCATGGACGGCCCGTCCGCCGGCCGCGATCGTCCACTCCTACTTCGCGATGCCGACCGCCTTCATGACCGCGCCGAGATCGGCGTCCGACTTGGCGAGGAACGCGTCGGCGGCGGCGCCGTCGGCCCACATGATCCCGAAGCCCTGCTTGCCCATGAAGTCGCGGAACTCCTGGCCGTCGTGGATCTTCTTCAGCGCCGGCAGCAGCCGGTCCATGACTTCCTTGGGCAGGCCCTTGGGGCCGACCACGGAACGCCACGCCGCCATCGTCCAGTCGCTGCCGATCGCCTCCTTCAGCGTCGGCACGCCGGGATAGGCCGGGTTGCGCTTGCCGTCCATGATCGCGAGCGAGCGCACCTTGCCGGCGTCGAGCATGGCGCGCGCCTCCGGGATCGAGCAGGGGACGATCTGGACGCCGCCGGCCACCATGTCCTGCAGCCCCGACGCCGCTCCCTGGCTCGGCACGAAGGGGGCCGCGGCGGGATCGATGCCGGCGCCCTTCAGCATGCCGGCGATGGCGAGATGCCAGATGCCGCCCTGGCCGGTGCCCGAGGCCTTGAGCTTGCCGGGGTTGGCCTTCACCGCGTCCAGCAGGTCCTTCAGCGTCTTGTACGGGGCGTCCGCCGCGACCTGGACACCGGCGGGGTCGGCGTTGTAGATCGCCACCGGCGTGTAGGACTGCCAGGTGAGCTGGGTCAGCCCCTGCCAGTGCATCATGTTGATCTCGACGGTCATGATGCCGAGCGTGTAGCCGTCGGGGGCGGCGGTCGCGATCGCGGTGTGCCCGACGACGCCGCTGCCGCCGGTGCGGTTCACGACGTTGACCGGCTGGCCGAGCTCGCGCTCCAGCAGGCTGCCGATGATGCGGGCGGTGGCGTCGGTGCCGCCGCCCGCGCCCCAGGGGACGATGAGGGTGATCGGTCGCGTCGGCCACGCGGCCGAGGCCGCGCCGGCGGTTGCGAGCAAGGCGGCGCCGGCGGCCAACGCCAGCAGGGATCTGCGCTTCATGGGTGTCCTCCCCGATTGACCGTCCCCTGGTCGGGGACGTGCCCGTAAATGTTGAGGAAACCCTAACAGCACGCCGCGGCGCCGGGCAACGCCGTCGCGGCCGGTAGTGAGAAGAAGAAGGAAGAAGCGGGGATGGAAGCACAGGCGATCGCGTACGAGCGCGGCCCTTGGCGCGAGGAGGTGGCGGCGACGCTGCGCCTGGCGCTGCCGCTGATCCTGACCAATCTCGCCCATATCGCCATCGTCACCACCGATATCGTGATGATCGGCACGCTCGGGCCGCACGCGCTGGCGGCCGCGGCCCTGGCGGCCGCGCTCGAGTTCACCGTGTGGATGTTCGGCGTCGGTGTCGTCACGGCGGTGGCGCCGATGGTGGCGCAGGCGCGCGGCCGCGGCCGCGACGTGGTGCGCGAGACGCGGCGCACGGTGCAGCAGGGGCTGTGGGCGGCGACGCTCGTCTCGATCCCGGCCATGGCCGTGCTGGCGGCGGCCGGCCCCGGCCTGCGGGCCATGGGGCAGGACCCGGCGCTGGTCGCCGACACCGAGTCCTATATCTGGGGCCTGCTGTGGAGCATCGCGCCGGGCCTGTGGTTCGTCACGCTGCGCACCTTCCTGGCCGCGCTGGAGCGGCCGCGGCCCGCCGCGGTGGTGACGGTCGTCGCCATCTTCTTCAATGCCGCCGCGGCGTGGTCCCTGATCCATGGCGCCCTGGGGCTGCCGGCACTCGGCCTGTTCGGCGCCGGCGTTGCGGCGACGGCGTCCAGCCTCCTGATGGGCGGCTGCATGGCGGCGGTGGTGGCGCTCGACGGCAGCATCGCGCGCTATCGCGTGCTGGCGCGGCTGTGGCGGCCGGACTGGCAGCGGCTGCGCGAGCTGATGGTGATCGGGCTGCCGATCGGCGCCATGATGGTCGCCGAGTGCGCGCTGTTCTCGGGCGCCACGCTGCTGATGGGGCTGATCGGGACGGACGCGGTCGCCGCGCACCAGATCGCGCTGCAGTGCGCCGGGGTCACGTTCATGGTGCCGCTTGGCGTCGGCCAGGCGGCGACCGTGCGCGTCGGGCTCGCCATCGGCCGCGGCGACCGCGCCGGGGCGGCGCGCGCCGGCTGGACCGCGTTCATGCTCGGCGTCGGCTTCATGGCGGCGATGGGCCTGGTCTTCCTCACGGCGCCGGGGCCGCTGGTCGGGCTGTTCATCGACCGGTCGCTGCCGGAAGCGGCGGCGACGGTGCCGCTCGCCATCGGCTTCCTGTTCTTCGCCGCGGTGTTCCAGGTGTTCGACGGCGCGCAGGTGATCGGCGCGGGCGCGCTGCGCGGCCTGAAGGACACCGGCGTGCCGATGCTGATCGCCACCGTCGGCTACTGGGCGGTGGGATTCCCGCTGGCCGCCGGTCTCGCGTTCGCCGCCGGCTGGGGCGGGCCGGGGATATGGATCGGCCTGACGGCGGGGCTGGCGGTGGTCGCCCTGCTGCTGGTGACCCGATTCGCGGCCCGCACGTGGGTCGGGGCGACGCTGCGCTGACGGCGCGTTGCCGACCGTCAGCCCGGCAGCACGTCGGTCATCGCCGCCCGCACGCGGTGCCGGTAGTAGTGCCAGAGGAGGAGGGCGGCGGCGCTGCGGTGGGGGCGGAAGCCCTCCCCGTGCCGGCGCAGCAGCACGCCGTTCGGGCGCGCGTCGAGGCCGCGCAGATGCTGGAAGGCCGCCTGCACGGCGATGTCGTCGGCTGGCCACATGTCCGGCCGGCCATGGGCGAACATGAGGTAGATCTCGGCACTCCAGCGGCCGATGCCCTTGACGGCGGCGAGCATCGCGATGGCGTCCTCGTCGTCGAGGCGGGCGAGACGGGCGAGGTTCAGGCGGCGGTCGGCGAGGCGGGCCGCGAGGTCGCGCGCATAGGCGACCTTGGGCCGGCTGAGGCCGGCGCCACGCAAGGTCTCGTCGGGCAGCGCCAGCAGGTTCTCGGGCGTCAGCGGCGCGGCGGCGGCGGCCAGCCGCGCCCAGATCGCGGCCGCGGCACCGGTCGAGACCTGCTGCGCGACGATGATGCGCAGCAGCGTCGGGAAGCCGGCGGGCTCGCGCCGCGGCGGCGGCATCCCGGCGGCGTCCACGAGCTGTGCCAGAAGCGGCTCGCGCGCCAGCAGCCGGCTCATGCCCTGGGCGATCGCGCGGGGATGCCGGGTCATTGTGCGGCCGCCTGCAGGTCGTCGTTCGCCCGCGTCCGGTCGGCGCGAGGCGCGCGGCGGCGGCCGCGCCACTGCGACAGGTTCGCCCGCAGCATCAGCGCGCAGGGAGTCACCACCAGGGTCAGGATGGTCGAGAAGCCGAGGCCGAAGCAGATCGCGGTGGAGATCTGGATCCACCACTGCGTCGCCGGCGCGTCGATGGTGATCTCGCGCTCGATCAGGTCGATGTTGATGCCCATCATCAGCGGCAGCAGGCCCAGCACTGTGTTGAACGCCGTCAGCAGCACCGGGCGCAGGCGCTCGCGGCCGGTGCGCAGGAGCGCCTCGCGCGCCGTCGGGCTCTCGCGCACGTACTGATCGAAGGTGTCGATCAGGACGATGTTGTTCTGCACGACGATGCCGGCCAGCGCCACCACGCCGATGCCGGTCATGACGATGCCGAAGGGCTGGCCGGTGACGATCAGCCCGATGAAGACGCCGATCGTCGACATGACGACGCCGGTCAGGATCACGAAGGTCGTGTAGACGCTGTTGAACTGCGCCAGCAGGATCACGAAGATCAGGAATATCGCCGCCAGGAAGGCCTTGGAGAGGAACGCCTGGGCCTTCTGCTGCTCCTCGTCCTGGCCCTTGAAGCGTGCATCGACGCCGGTCGCCAGCGGCTCGGCGGTCAGCAACGCGCGCAGCTCGCGCGCCTTGTCGTCGGCCAGCACGCCCGGCAGCACGTCGGCCTTCACCATCAGCGAGCGGCGGCCATCGACCCGGGTGATCTCGCCGACCCGCGGCACCGCGCTGCGCGCGACGAAGTTCTCGATCGGCACCAGCCCGGACTGGGTCTGCACGCGCATCAGGCCGAGCTGCGCGATGCCGCGCTCGGCGGCGGGATAGCGGGCGACGATGTCGATCTCGTCGTCCGCATCGTCCGGCCGATACTCGCCGAACTTGAGGCCGTTGGTGACCAGCCGGACCGAGCTGCCGACCGCGGCGACGTCGGCGCCGAACTTGGCCGCCTGGGCGCGGTCGACGACGACCTGCCACTCGACACCGGGCAGCGGCCTGCCGTCCTCGATGTCCTTCAGCCCGTCGATGCGCCCGAGCAGGCCGCGGACATGCTGGGCGGCGGGCGCCAGCAGCGCCGGGTCGCGGGCCGACAGCAGCACCTGGATCGGCTTGCCGATCGGCGGCCCGGACTCCTGGCCGCGCGCCTCCACGAAGATGCCGGCGAGGTCGCGCGTGCGCCGGGCGATGTCGGCCAGGATCGCGTTCGCCTTGCGTCGCGTCTTCCAGTCCGCGAACTCGATCTGGATCAGGCCGATGACGTCCTCGGCCGTCTCCTTGCCGAGCTCGCGGGTACGTGTGGCGCTGTAGACGGTGGCGAGCTCGCGGCGCTCGGCGTTCATCGCCAGGATGCGGTCCTCGACCTCGCGCACCAGGCGGTCCTTCTCGTCCGTGGACAGGTTGCCGCGGGCGGCGATGGTGACGACGGCGAGGTTGGGCTCGACGTTGGGGAAGAACTCGACCCCGTTGCCGTGGGTCG
>JADZBA010000404.1 GCA_020852355.1 Alphaproteobacteria bacterium | reverse complement strand
CGGTCGGCCATTTCCGCCAGGGCATGCTGGTCTCGATCCCCTTCCATCTCGACACGCTGCCGGGCCGGCCGACGGGCGCGGACCTGGAGGCGGCTCTCGCGGCGCGCTATCGGGGCTGCAGCCTCGTGGCCGTCGTGCCGGCCGGCGAGGGGAAGGAGGGCGAACGGCTGGTGCCCGACACGCTCAACGACACCGACCGACTGGAGCTGCGGGTATTCGCCAGCGCGAAGCATCGGCAGGCGGTCCTGGTGGCGCGGCTCGACAATCTCGGCAAGGGCGCCTCGGGCGCCGCCGTGCAGAACATCGGCCTGATGCTCGGCCTCGAAGGCCGGCGCGCGGCCGCGGAGTGACGTCATGAACGCACCGACGAGCAGTATCTTCCCGCGTTTCGCCCCGACGCCGGGCGGGATCCTGATCCCGTTCCGCGGCAAGTATCCGCGCGTCGCACCCGATGCCTTCGTGGCGCCGACGGCGGTGCTCATCGGCGACGTCGAGGTCGGGCCGGAGGCGGGGATCTGGTTCGGCTGCGTGCTGCGTGCCGACACCAACACGATCCGCATCGGCGCCCGCAGCAACATCCAGGACGGCACCATCATCCACGTCAACCCGGGCGAGGCCTGGGCGACGGTCATCGGCGAGGACGTCACGGTCGGGCATCTCTGCCTGATCCATGCGGCGCGCCTGGAATCGGGGGCGTTCGTCGGCATGAAGGCCGCGGTGATCGACGGCGCGGTAGTCGAGGGCGGCGCGATGGTGGCGGCGGGCGCGCTCGTCACCCCCAACAAGCGGGTGCCGTCGGGCGAGCTGTGGGCCGGCAGCCCCGCCGCCTTCAAGCGCAAGATCTCGCCCGAGGACGCGCGCGGCTTCGCCACCACCTCCGTGCGCTACGTCGAGTTCGCCAGGCAGTACCGCGCCGAGGGCATCGGGGTGACCGCCGCGGAGTGAGCTATCCGCCCGGCGCGTCCTGCGGGTAAGCTCGTGCGCGCGAGGAGGGGCGGATCATGGGCTTTTCGGGAAACTGGACGCGGCGCGGGTTCATGGCGGGCGCCGCGGCGGCGGGCGTCGTGGCGGGGACGGGCCGGGGCATGGCGGCGCCGGCCTGCAGCCAGGTCGTCGTCGGCACCTGGGGCGGCGACTACCAGAAGCTGCTGACGGTCAACGTCGAGAAACCGCTGATGGACCCCCGGCGGATCGAGACGATCCACGACGTCGGCACCTCGGCGGCGCGCAAGACCAAGCTCCTGGCGGCCCGCAACGCGCGCCGTGGCGCCATGGACGTGATCTGCCTCAGCGACCTCGATACGTTCGAGCTGAACGAGGCGGGCGTCCTCGCCCCGATCGACGTCGCCAAGGTGCCGAGCCACGCCAACGTGCTGAAGCCGCTGGTCCGGCCGTTCGCCATCGCGCACATCTACAGCGCCAAGGTGATCGTCTACAACCCGAACCGTATCAAGGCGGCACCGCAGTCCTTCGCCGATCTCTGGGACCCGAAGTACAAGGGCCGCGTCGGCCTGATGGACGGCCATTACGTGCAGAACATCGAGAGCGCGGCCCTGATCAACGGCGGCTCGATGACCGACTACGAGCCGGGCAAGACGAAGCTGATGGAGCTGAAGACGCTCGTCGAGCCGAAGGTCTACCCCTCGAACGAGGCGCTCGCCGCCGGCCTCAAGAGCGAGGAGATCTGGATCACCCTGATGTTCAAGGCGCGCGGCTTCATGTGGAAGAAGGCGGGCATCCCCTGCGAATGCGCGACGCCGAAGGAGGGGGCGACCCCCTACATCTCCGACATGGCGATCGCCAGGAACGCAGAGAACGCCGACTGCGCCTGGGCCTATCTGGAGGCGATGCTGCAGCCGCAGGCGCAGGTGGGATTCGCCGACCTCATGGGCTACCTGCCGACGGTGACCAACGCCAGGCTGCCGGCGGACCTGCAGAAGGAGATCGGCTTCACCGAGGCGGAGATCGCCAACTTCCGCATCCCCGACTACGGCTACGTCGCGAAGAGCGGCGCACCGCTGCTGGAGTGGTGGAACAAGTCGTTCAAGGCGTAGTCGGACGGTATCCTGTTCGCCCTCTCCAGCCTTGCAGGGCGGAGAGGGCGAAGTCGCGGGACAACGCTTTCGCCGATTACTCCAGCGTCTTCACCTTGACGTAGCGGCCGGGGGCGTCCTCGATCGGCTTCAGCTTGCCGCTGCCGGGCTTGCGTGCGTTCACCTGGCCGCCGGCGTACTGCTTCAGCCACTCCCGCCAGTGGGGCCACCAGGAGCCCGGCTTCTCCTCGGCCTTGGCCAGCCACGCGTCCGGCGTCGGCTCGATCGTGTCGCTCTCCCAGTGGCTGTACTTCTGCCCGGCCGGCGGGTTGACGACGCCGGCGATGTGGCCCGAGGCGGCGAGGCAGAAGCGGATCGGGCCGGAATAGAGCTGGGTCGCCGCGTAGGTCGACTTCCATGGCGCGATATGGTCCTCGCGCGTCGAGAGGATGAAGGTCGGGACCTTGATGCGGCGCAGGTCGATCGGCACGCCCTTGAGCGTGATGCCGCCCGGCTCCACCAGCAGGTTCTCCTGGTACATCTTGCGCAGGTAGAAGCTGTGCATGGCGGCGGGCATGCGCGTCGAATCGGCGTTCCAGTAGAGCAGGTCGAAGGGGAACGGCTCCTTGCCCAGCAGGTAGTTGTTGACCACGAACGACCAGATCAGGTCGTTGGCGCGCAGCATGTTGAAGGTGGTCGCCATGGCCGCGCCGTCGAGATAGCCGCGCTCGGTCATGCGCGCTTCCAGCGCCTGGAGCTGCTCCTCGTCGATGAAGACGCCGAGCTCGCCCGCCTCGGTGAAGTCCACCATCGTCGTGAAGTAGGTGGCGCTGGCGAAGCGGTTGTCCTTCTTCGCGGCCATCCAGGCGAGCGTCGCCGCCAGCAGCGTGCCGCCCAGGCAGTAGCCGATGACGTTGACCGACTTCTCGCCCGTCGCCTTCTCGATGGCGTCGAGGCAGGCGAGCGGCCCCTCGGCCATGTAGTCCTCGAAGCTCTTGGCGGCGAGGCGCGCGTCGGGGTTGACCCAGGACACGACGAACACCGTCAGCCCCTCGTCGGTCGCCCATTTCAGGAACGAGTTCCGCTCGCGCAGGTCGAGGATGTAATATTTGTTGATCCACGGCGGCATGACGAGCAGCGGCCGCTTGTCGACCTTGGCCGTGGTCGGCTCGTACTGGATGAGCTGCATCAGGTCGTTCTCGAAGACGACCTTTCCCGGCGTCACCGCGACGTTGCGCCCGACCTCGAAGGCGTCGAGGTCGGTCATCCTGATGTCCAGCCGGCCCTTGCCGCGCTCGAGGTCCTCCAGCAGGTGCTCCAGGCCCTTGACCAGATTCTCGCCGCGGCTGTCGATGGTGGCGCGCAGCACCTCGGGGTTGGTCAGGACGAAGTTGGAGGGCGCCATCGCGTCGACGAACTGGCGCGTGTAGAAGTCGACCTTCTTCGCCGTCTTGTCGTCGAGCCCTTCGACCTCGCGCACCACCGACTGCAGCCAGCGCGCGCTCAGCAGGTAGGACTGCTTGATGTAGTCGAAGACGGCGTTGTCGTCCCAGGCGGCATCCTTGAAGCGGCGGTCGCCTTCGCCGGGCTCGACGAGGGGCTCGGCGTCGGCGCCGAGCCAGCGCTGGGTCGAGCGCTGCCAGAGCTGCAGGTAGTCGGTCCAGAGCTTCATCTGGGCCTGCATCAGCTTGGCCGGGTCGGCCATCATGCGGGTCGTCATCTCCAGGAACGCACCGCCGATGTTGAGCGGGTCGGCCATGCCGACGCCTTCGCGCGCGTTGGACTGGCGGGACAGGAACTCGGTCACGAGCTTCTGGCTGCGCTCGGCGATGCCCGCCAGGGCGCGTGACAGCTCGACGGGATCGGGAAGCTTGGCATCGCCGGGTTGCGGTTCGGCCATCCGGTCCTCTCCATTGCCGCGTGCCGATCGCTGCGGGAGGGGAGCGTTCCCGCACGCGACGCCGCGTGGTAGGGTCCGGATGTATAAGAATCGTGTGTCATTGTCATGGGGGCTGGGCACCCGGGCGCTTCCCGCGCCCCCGGCGCCCCTGGTCGACGGAACTGAGAGCGTGATGGTCAGCAGCAGCGTGTTGATGAGGAATGCGGCCGCGATCGGACTGGCCGTGGGCCTGGCCGGATGTTCTTGGCTGGGCATGGACACCTCGTCCAAAGCGACGCCGCGCCCCGGGGCGGCGACCGGCGATCCCAACCTGGCCTCGGTGCCGGCCAAGCCGCAGCCCATCCTGACGCCGGAGCAGCGCAAGGCGCTGATGCAGGATCTGGTGCGGGACCGCGAGAACGCGCGCTACACGGACCAGGCCGTGCGCATCGGCGACGTGCCCGAGGCGGCACCGCCACGCCCGGCCCCGCCGCGGCCCGTCGCCCGGCCGGGGGCCGCCGCCACGTCCGCGTCCGCCGGGACGCCCGCGGCGGCGTCCGCCCAGCGGCCGGCGGCGGCCAAGGATGACGATTCGCCGTGGTGGTGGCCGTTCGGCGGCGGCAAGAGCGACAGCGAGGCGTCCGAGCCGGCTCCGGTCCGCGAGACGCCGGTGCCGGCCCCGCCGCCCACCGCACCGGCCGCGGCGGCGCCGCCGACCGCGCCGCCGACGGCAGAATCCGACGATTCGCCGTGGTGGTGGCCGTTCGGCGGCAGCCGTCCCAAGGAGACGGCGCGGGCGCCGACGGCGCAGGAGCTCGCCGCCGGGGCGAACTCGATCGCGGCGACGCCCGAGAACATGCGGGCGCCGGCCGGCATCATGCCGGTCACCGGCAAGCCGCTGCCGCAACCCGACAGCAACGAGCCCGCGCCGGCTCCGCTGGTGATGGCGCCGGTGCCCGCCACGCCGCCGCCCGCGGCACCCGGGGCGACGCGCATCGGTGCCGGCAGCGCGCCGCAGGCCGCCACCGTACCTGCCATGCCGCCCGTCGATGCCCCGCCGCCGCGCGCCGCGCTGCGCCCCGAGGCGGCCGGACGCGCCCCGCCGCCGCCGGCCGTGGCGGAGCTGCCGCCGACGCCGCCGCGGGCCGCCCCGGCCGGAGCCGCCGCGGTCCGGGTGCTGGCCGCGGCGATCGAGTTCCCGGCCGGTGCGGCGACCATGCCGGCCGACGCGGGGGCGGCGCTCGAAGAGGTCGCCCGCATGCACAAGGAGCATGGCGGCAAGGTGCGGGTGGTCGCCCAGACCCTGCGCAGCGCCGCCGGAACGGCGGGCGACGCGCTGCTCGCGTCCTCGGCGCTGGCGACCGACCGGACCGGCGCGATCACCCGCGAGCTGGTCCGCCTCGGCGTGGCGGACGGTGCGATCGTCGCCGCGACCGCGCCGGGAGCGGCGGGGCGCGAGCCGCGCCGCGTCGACGTCTACGTCGAGTACTGACCGGACGCCCCTCTGTCTCCGGACTGCCGCGTCGGCTAGGAATGAGCGCGGAGCGGGCGAATCGCCGCGGCATTCGTCCACCCGTCCGTTCGACACACCGAAGAGCATCGCCCCCGTGACCTCCACTGGAACCCATCGATGGCCGAGATCCTGAAGATCGGGGTCGCCGGCCTCGGCACCGTCGGCGCCGGCACGCTGCGGCTTCTGGAGCGGCATGCCGACCGCATCGCCGAGCGCGCGGGACGCCGTCTCGTCGTGACCGCCGTCTCGGCGCGCGACCGGCGACGCGACCGCGGCATGGACCTGTCGGGCGTGCGCTGGTTCCAGGACGCGACGGCGCTCGCCGCCGATCCCGAGGTCGACGTCGTCGTCGAGCTGATCGGCGGTGCCGACGGCGCGGCCAAGGCGCTCGTCGAGGCGGCGATCGCACGCGGCAAGCCGGTGGTCACCGCCAACAAGGCGCTGCTGGCGATCCACGGCACGGCGCTCGCCCGGGCGGCGGAGGCGGCCGGGGTGCCGCTCGCCTTCGAGGCGGCCGTGGCCGGCGGCATCCCGATCGTGAAGGGGCTGCGCGAGGGCCTGGCCGCCAACGCGCTGAGCCGCGTCTACGGCATCCTGAACGGCACCTGCAACTACATCCTCTCGACGATGCGCCGCGAGCAGCGAGAGTTCGGCGAGGTGCTGGCCGAGGCGCAGCGCCTGGGCTATGCCGAGGCCGACCCGAGCTTCGACGTCGACGGCATCGACGCCGCCCACAAGCTGGCCTTGCTGACCGCGACCGCGTTCGGCACCGAGGTCGACTTCGCGAGCGTCCACGTCGAGGGCATCCGCCATGTGTCGGCGCTCGACATCGCCTACGCCGACGAGCTCGGCTTCCGCATCAAGCTGCTCGGCATCGCCCGGCTGACCGACCACGGCATCGAGCAGCGGGTCCACCCCAGCATGGTCCCGATCGGCACCCCGATCGCCCATGTCGAGGGCGTCTTCAACGCCGTCGTCGCCGAGGGGGACTTCGTCGGCCGCGTCGTCATGGAGGGCAGGGGAGCCGGGGCCGGGCCGACCGCGTCGGCCGTCGTGGCCGACCTGATCGACGTCGCGCGCCGGCGCAGCGTGCCGACGTTCGGCCGGCCGGCGGCCTCGCTGCAGAAGCTAGTGCCGGCGCCGATCGCCCGCCATCGCGGCTGCTACTACGTCCGGCTGATGGTCGTCGACCGGCCCGGCGTGATCGCCGACGTCACCGCCTGCCTGCGCGACGAGGACGTGTCGCTGGAGAGCATGCTGCAGCGCGGCCGCGCGCCGGGCGAGGCGGTGCCCGTCGTGCTGACGACCCACGAGACGGAAGAGGCGGGCATGCGCCGGGCGCTCGACCGCATCGCCGCGCTCGGCACGGTCATGGAACCGCCGCGGATGATCCGCATCGAGGATTTGTGAGGGAGGAAGG
>JADZBA010000403.1 GCA_020852355.1 Alphaproteobacteria bacterium | reverse complement strand
GAGAGCGTGTGCAGGCAGGTCGCGCGCTTGACCTCGGCCCCGGTGCGCGGCGCCTTGCAGGTCGCCGCCGAGGCGCCGAACACGGTGCAGACACGCCGGGTCATGCGCTCCATCCACGACCAGTCCTCGGCCTCGGCGAAGATCAGCCGGTTGCGGCGGATGTCGACCATGGTCCAGGGATGCGCCGGCAGATCGCAGATGGCGAAGCTGGTCATGTCGGCCTGCGGGAAGGCGCGGCCCATCGCGTCGCAGTCGACGATCGGCAGACCCAGCAGCAGGCCCGACAGGATCGCCTGGAAGCCGTTGTTGCCCCCGACCTCCCACAGCATGACCGCGTCGAAGCGCCGGCCGAGATGCTCCTCCATCATCGGGATGGTCGAGGCGATCACCGGCCCGTCGCAGAGCTTCTCCTGCTTGGCGAGCGGCGCGCCCATCTGGCCGACGCAGGCGACCAGCGCATCGTCGGGCAGCGCCAGCGGGTCGATCACCGTCGCCCGCTTGCCCGCGGCCAGATGCAGCTTCGCCTCGAGCAGCGAGAAATAGGGATCGCCGCCGCCGCCGGTGCCGAGGATCCACGCCCCGGTGGCGAAGTCGTCGAGATCCCGGGGCGTCAGGTCGAAAGGCGCGTTCGGCATGCGGGGGCGGACCTCGGGGTGGTGCGGCCTCGCGATCCTAGAGACGGCTCGTCGGCGCCGCCAGCGGGGTGCTCCGTCCTGGCGCGGCGGCTGCTATGCTCGGGGCGTCACGATCGACGGAGGATGTCATGGCGCCCGCGCTCGACGGAGCTCTCGCCGCGAAGAGCGGTCCGACGGTGTCCCATCCGCTCGACCCGCTGACGGCCGAGGAGGTCGTGCGTGCCGGCGACGTCGTGCGCCGACATTTCGGCCCCGGCGCCGACCTGATGTTCGAGACGATCGAGTTGGCCGAGCCGGACAAGGCGGTCGTCCGCGCCCATGTCGCGGGCGCGCCGATCGCCCGGACAGCGCGCTTCGCCGTCTACCGGCGCGGCGCGACGGGGGTGTGGACGGGCCGCGTCGACCTCGCGGACGGCACCGTCGCAGGCGTCGCGTTCCTGCCCGACGCGCGGCCGATGATCTCGCCCGAGGAGTTCCTGCGGATCGAGGCCGCGGCCAAGGCCCATCCCGACTTCCAGGCGGCGATCGCCCGGCGCGGCATCGCGCGCATGGACCGCGTCTGCGTCGACCCGTGGACGGCCGGCAACTTCGGCGTCCCCGGCGAGGAGAACCGCCGCGTCGCCTACACCTTCGTGTGGCTGCGCCTGGGCGAGTTCGACAACCACTACGCCCATCCCGTGGAGGGGTTGAACGTCGCCGTCGACGTCGACACGTTCGCGGTGCTGCGGGTCGACGACCATGTCTCCGCGGGGCGCATGCCGGCGGTGCCCGTGCCGATGGCCCCCGGCGAGTACGATCATGCCCTTCTCGCCCGCTTTCGGGAGCCGCTCAAGCCGCTCGACGTGGTCCAGCCCGAGGGGCCGAGCTTCACCGTCGCCGGCAACCACCTCCGATGGGACAACTGGGACCTGCGGGTCGGGTTCAGCGGTCGCGAGGGGCTCATCCTGCACCAGGTCGCCTACACGATCGACGGGCGCCGGCGGCCGATCCTCTACCGCGCCTCGATGGCGGAGATGGTGGTGCCCTACGGCACGCCGGAGGGCGTGCACTACCGCAAGAACGTCTTCGACAGCGGCGAGTACGGCTTCGGCAAGCTCGCCAACTCGCTCGCCCTGGGCTGCGACTGCCTCGGCCACATCCACTATGTCGACGCGGTGGTGAACGACCTCGCCGGCGCGGCGCGGACCATCCCCAAGGCGATCTGCATCCACGAGGAGGACGCCGGCCTCGCCTGGAAGCATTTCGACTTCCGCAGCAACCGGACGGAGACGCGGCGCCTGCGCCGGCTCGTCGTCTCGTCGATCACCACGGTCGGGAACTACGAGTATTGCTGCTACTGGTACCTCTACCAGGACGGCACGATCGAGTTCGAGGTGAAGGCGACCGGCATCATCAACACCGCCGCCTGCATCCCCGGCGCGCCGCAGCCGTTCGGCACCGAGGTGGCTCCGGGCGTCGTCGGCCACATCCACCAGCACGTCTTCTGCGCCCGCCTGGACATGGAAGTGGACGGGCCAGCCAACAGCGTCGTCGAATGCGACACCGTCGCCCTGCCGATGGGCCCCGACAACCCGATGGGCAACGCCTTCCGCGTCGTCGAGACCGTGCTGGCGACCGAGCGGGCCGCCCGCCGCCGCGTCGACTTCGCGAAGATGCGCTCGTGGAAGATCGTCAATCCCGGCGCGCGCAACGCGGTGGGCAAGCCGACCGCCTACCGGCTGGAGGCGGGCTCGGCGATCCAGCCGTACCTCGATCCCGAGGGACCGTCGGGGCGCCGTGCGGGCTTCATCTACAACCATCTGTGGGTGACGCCGTTCGCCGGGGACGAGCGCTATCCCGCGGGCGAGTTCATGAATCATTCGACCGGCGACGACGGGCTGCCCGCCTGGACCGCGCGCGACCGGCCGGTCGAGAACGCCGACATCGTGCTGTGGCACAGCTTCGGCCTGCACCACCTGCCGCGCACCGAGGACTACCCGGTGCAGCCGCGCGTCACCTGCGGCTTCAAGCTGATGCCCGCCGGCTTCTTCGACCGCAACCCGCTGATCGACCTGCCGCCGGAGACCAACCGGGCGAGCCGTGCAGCCGGCGACGCACCGAGCTGCTGCGGCTGAATCCGCCATCCGTTTAATATTCCACGACGGTCGGAAATATTGTCGCCACGCTTCGGCGATATGGCGCAGACGAACCGAGAGAAAACTGCAAGACATTTATTTTCAATGATTTGAGTGGCGGGCTTGCGCGACGAAGGCGGCGTGCGCATCTCCAGGCGGTAGGACCATGAACTCGTGGTCGCACGCGATTTTCCAAAGGATTGCGCCCTGTGAAATTCCGACCGCTGCACGACCGTGTCGTGATCAAACGGATCGACGCCGAAGCCAAGTCCGCCGGCGGGATCATCATTCCCGATACCGCCAAGGAGAAGCCGCAGGAGGGTGAGGTCGTCGCCGTCGGCGGGGGGGCGCGGGACGCCCAGGGCACGATCCAGAAGCTCGACGTGGCGATCGGCGACCGGGTCCTGTTCGGCAAGTGGTCGGGCAACGAGGTCCGGCTCGACGGGGTCGACTACCTCGTCATGAAGGAAAGCGACGTCATCGGCGTGTGCGCCTGACCCGGCGCCTCCCGGCCGCCAACAGGAATTGAAGGAATCAGGACCATGTCAGCGAAAGACGTAAAGTTCGGCACCGATGCGCGCGACAAGATGCTGCGCGGCGTCGACATCCTCGCCCGCTCCGTCCGCGTCACTCTCGGCCCCAAGGGCCGCAACGTCGTGCTCGACAAGGCGTGGGGCGCCCCGCGCATCACCAAGGACGGCGTGACGGTCGCCAAGGAGATCGAGCTCGCCGACAAGTTCGAGAACATGGGCGCTCAGCTCGTCCGCGAGGTCGCGACCAAGACCAACGACCTCGCCGGCGACGGCACCACCACCGCGATCGTGCTGGCCCACGCCATCGTGCGCGAGGGTGCCAAGGCGGTGAGCGCCGGCCTCAACCCGATGGACGTGAAGCGCGGCATCGACCTCGCGGTCGCCGCCGTGGTCGAGGAGATCGGCAAGCGCGCCCAGAAGATCTCCACCAACGACGAGATCGCCCAGGTCGGCACCATCTCGGCCAACGGCGACACGGCGATCGGCACGATGATCGCCAAGGCGATGAAGAAGGTCGGCAACGAGGGCGTGATCACGGTCGAGGAAGCCAAGAGCATCGAGACCGAGCTCGAGATCGTCGAGGGCATGCAGTTCGACCGCGGCTACATCTCGCCCTACTTCGTCACCAACGCCGAGAAGATGACGGTGGAGCTGGAGAGCCCCTACATCCTGCTGCACGAGAAGAAGCTGCCCAGCCTGCAGTCCTTCCTGCCGCTGCTGGAGGCCGTCGTCCAGGCCGGCCAGCCGCTGCTGATCGTGGCCGAGGACGTCGACGGGGAATCGCTCGCCACGCTCGTCGTCAACAAGCTGCGCGGCGGCCTCAAGGTCGCGGCCGTCAAGGCGCCCGGCTTCGGCGACCGCCGCAAGGCGATGCTGGAGGACCTGGCCGTCCTCACCGGCGGCCAGCTCATCAGCGAGGAGCTCGGCGTCAAGCTGGAGACGGTTACCCTCGCCATGCTGGGCCGGGCCAAGAAGGTGCTGATCACCAAGGACGCCACCACCGTCGTCGGCGGCGCCGGCACCAAGCAGGCGATCCTCGCCCGCACGACGCAGCTCCGCGCGCAGATCGAGGAGACCACCTCGGACTACGACAAGGAGAAGCTGCAGGAGCGGCTGGCGAAGCTCGCGGGCGGCGTCGCGATCATCCGCGTCGGCGGCTCGAGCGAGATCGAGGTGAAGGAGCGCAAGGACCGCGTCGACGACGCGCTGCACGCGACCCGCGCCGCGGTCGAGGAAGGCATCGTCGCCGGCGGCGGCGTCACCCTCCTCTACGCCGGCCGGGTGATCGACAGGCTGAAGCCCGAGAACGGCGATCAGAAGGTCGGCACCGACATCATCCGCCGCGCGCTGCAGGCACCGGTCCGCCAGATCGCCGAGAACTCCGGCGTCGACGGCTCGGTCGTGGTCGGCAAGCTGCTCGACGGCAAGGACCAGAACTGGGGCTACGACGCCCAGAGGGGCGAGTACACGGCCATGATCAAGGCCGGCATCCTCGACCCGGCCAAGGTCGTCCGCGTGGCGCTCCAGAACGCGGCCTCGATCGCCGGCCTCGTCATCACAACCGAGGCGATGGTGGGCGAGCGGCCCGATCCCTCGGCCGGCGGCGCACCGCCGTCGGGTGGCGGGATGGGCGGCGGCATGGGCGGCATGGGCGGCATGGATTTCTGACCCGCACCCGCGGACCGCACCGAGCAGCCGGCGGCCGGTCGCACCGCCGCCGGCCATGCACGAAGGCCCGCCGTCGCAGGACGGCGGGCCTTTCGTTCGTCCGGCATCGTCGCCGCTTACGATACCGCGATACCCCTTGCAGGATGGACCCCACAAGCGACGCGCGGCCGCGCGCATCGCTCGCTTCCCGCCGCCACCTCCCCGCCCACCGGAGCGCACGAGACATGAAGGTCACGGAGGTGCGGACTACGGCGCTCGCGGTGCCGTTCGTCGACGACCACGTCACCTGGATGGGCGCCTTCTCGACCAAGTCGACGTTGCTCATCGAGGTCTTCACCGACGCGGGCATCGTCGGTCCGGGCGAGGCGCCCGCCGTGCCCTTCCCCGAGGTCAACGAGATCGTCGTCCAGGAATTCGCGACGCTGCTGGTCGGCACCGACCCGCGGCGGATCACCCAGTGGCGCTGCGGGTGGTGGTGCCGCCGCTCGCCAACCAGTATCTCGGCCTGACCAAGAACTCGTCGATCGCAGCCGCCATCGCCTATCCCGACCTGATGTCGGTGTTGGCCGGCGCCGTGCTGAACCAGACCGGCCGTGCCGTCGGGATCATCTCGATCACGCTCGCGGTCTATCTCGCGCTCAGCCTCGCGATCGGGCTGCTGATGAACCTCTGCAACCGCCGCGTCGCACTGCGGGGCGGCTGACCATGGGGTGGGCCCGGATCCGGCGCAACTTCCTGTCGAGCCCGCTCAACGTGGCGCAGACGCTGCTCGTCGTGCTGGCCGGTTACGTCGCATTGCCGCCGCTGATCGGCTGGCTGGTCGTCGACGCCGCCCGTGCGCTCGGGATGACCGGGCTCGCGATCAACCTCCTCGTGGTCCTGCCCCAGGCCCTCAAGCGCGCCATCCCGGGCATCGTCGGGACGCTGATCCGGCTCTTCAAGGATTCGAGCCTGGTGACGATTGTCGGCATCTTCGACCTCCTCGGCATCGTCCAGGCGGCGACCGCCGACCCCGCCTGGCCCGATGTCGTGTGGGAGGGCTACCTCTCTCTTCGCCGGCTTCGTCTTCTGGGTCTTCTGCTTCGCCATGGCCAGCTACAGCCGCCGTCTGGAGCACCGGCTGGTGGTTCCGCGCCAGTCGCCGCCTAGGACGCCCGGAGCGACGGGTCCCAGCGCCGCAGGCGGGGCGGCATCGAGATCTCGCGGCCGCCGATGAAGCGGAAGCGCGCGTAGGTCTCCGGCGTCGGCAGCGCGATCCCGAGGCCGGGCCCGGTAGGCACGCGGACCGCGCCGCGGTCGACCGCCAGCGCGGGCGCGCAGAGCTCGTCGCGTAGCGGGTTGACCGGGGACGCGTCCCATTCGAGATGGCCGCGGACATGCGCCGGGACGGCGGCGGCGTAGTGCACGCCCGCGACCGTGCCGACGCCGACGACGGTATGGGGGGCGACGGTGATGTTGTGGGCGCTCGCCAGGGCCGCGATCCGCATGCCCTCGGAGATGCCGCCGCACTTGGTGACGTCGGGCGTCAGGTAGTCGACGCCGCCAGCGTCGATCAGGGCGCGCACGTCGAAGCGGGTGTAGAGGTTGCCGCCGGACGCGATCGGCACCGGCGAACGGCCGCGCAGCCAGCCCATGTCGGCATGGTGGTACTTCACGCTGAAGTCGAACGGATCCTCGAGCCAGAAGGTGTCGTAGCGCTCCAGCCGGCGGGCGAGCTGCAGGCTCTCGGGCGGCGAATAGGCGGAGTTGGCGTCGATCATGATGTCGATCCCGGGCCCGGCCGCCTCGCGGGTCACCGCCACCGCCTCGACGTCGGCCTCCAGGCTGCGGCCGCCGCGCACCTTCAGCGCCGTGAAGCCGCCGGCGACGTAGCCGCGCACCTCCTCGCGCAGCGACGCCGCCTCCTGGAATCCCAGGCACATGCAGCCGACATAGGCGGCGATCTCCCGGATGCCGCCGCCGCCGAGCAGCGTCGCGACCGGCAGGCCCGTCGACCGGCCCATGAGGTCCCACAGGGCGATGTCGACGCCCGAGATCGCCGCCACCGCGGCCGAGCCGAGCTGACCGGTAGAGAAGAACATCTCCTCCCACAGCGCCTGGATGGAGTTCGCGTCGCGCCCGACCAGGATCTCGGCCAGATGCCCGTCCACCAGCGCCGAGATCACCGTCGGCGAGAAGGCGTGATAGGCCTCGCCGATGCCCGTCCCGCCGTCCTCGGTGGTGACCAGGACGAGGCATTCGTCGCGCTTGCTGCTGGTGCCGTGGGCGGCACTCCATTTCTCGAGCAGCGGCTCGGAGACCGGGACGCAGGAGACGCTCTTGATTCGGGTCATGGCAGGTCCGGCTGTTGCGGCGACCGATGTTCTGTCGACAGTTTTGTGATAACGTCGACAACGATTCAGGTCAAGGCTATTGTGCCGGCCGGTCATCCCGGAGGACTCGGTGCCGCGCATTCTCGGACGGGACCTATCGCGTCGTGATCTGCTGCGCCGCACCGGCCGGCTGGAGCAGTTCGCCGGCGTGACGGCCGGCGCCTACGCCGACGGGCCGGAATGCGGCGTGCGCTATCTCGATCTGCGCTCGGGCGGCGGCATCGAGCTGCGCGTGCTCATCGATCGCGCGTTCGACATCGGCGAGCTGCGCGCCGACGGCATCTCGCTGGGCTGGCGCTCGGCCAACGGCTTCCGCGCCCCCGGCCTGCATCGCGCCGAGGAGGACGAGGGCGCCGGCCTGCTGCGCTCGCTCGACGGCTTCCTCGTCACCTGCGGCCTCGACCATGTGCGCGGCGCGGCCGAGGGATCGGCTGCGCACTTCGGGACGCGGCGCACCCGGGTCCGCTATCCGCTGCACGGCCGCATCCACGCCACGCCGGCGCGACTCGTGGGCTACGGCGAACGCTGGGACGGCGAGGACTGCGTCCTGTGGTGCGAGGGCGAGACGCGCCAGACCATGCTCTACGGCGAGACGCTGGTCCTGCGCCGGCGCATCGAAGTGCCGCTGGGCGGCACCGGCCTCAGCATCCGCGACCGCGTCGAGAACGCCGGTTTCCGGCCGACGCCGCACATGATCCTCTACCACGTCAATCTGGGCTGGCCGCTGCTCGACGAGGGCACGGCGCTGGCCCTCGACGGCGCCTTCGCCCGCGCCGATCTCCGCGGGGCGATCGGCGGCGCGCCCGCCGCCGCCGACACCACCGCCGGCGACGAGCTGTTCGAAGCTGGCCCCGGCCCCGGCGAGGCCGCCTGCGCGGTGATCAACGAGGGCCTCGCCGGCGGCCTGGCGGTGGAGCTCACCTTCGACACCGCGACGCTGCCGAACATGCAGATCTGGCGCAACCTGAGCGAAGGCATCTACGTGCTCGCGGTCGAGCCGGCCAACCATCCGGCGGCGCCGCGCGCCGACCTCGACCGCGACGGCAGGGTCCGCCATCTCGCCCCGGGCGAGACGGTCGAGCACCGGCTGCGCCTGACTGTCCATCGCGGCCCGCCGGCCATCGCCGCGCTGCGCGCCCGGCTGGCGGCACCGGCCGGCGACGGCGCAGCGCCACCCCGGGAGGGCTGAACCCCGTGCAGCTTCAGGAGAGAACCGCGACCGAGCTGCGCCGGGCGATCATGGAAGGGGTCTTCCAACCGGGCCAGCGCCTCAGCGAGGTCGACCTGGCGCAGCGCTTCCAGACGAGCCGCAGCCCGATCCGCGAGGCGCTCGTCCAGCTCGAGCTGGAGGGCTTCGTCGCCCGCGCCGATACCGGCCGCGTCTATGTCCGGCCGCTCAGCCTGACCGAGGCGGAGCAGCTCTTCATCGTCCGCGCCAACCTCGAGGGGCTGGCCTGCCGGCTCGCCGTCGACAACGTCAACCGCAAGGACGTCCTGCGGCTCGAGGCGAACATCGACGGCATGGAGCAGGCGAGCCGCAAGCGCGACTTCCATGCCGCGCTCGGGCTCGGCGCCGAGTTCCACCGGACCATCATCGACGCGTGCGGCAACGCGCCGCTCGAGGACTGCCTCAGGAGCTTCCGGGCGCGCACCGCGCGCTACCGCTTCATCGTCGCGGCGCTGGAGGAGTTCAACGAGAAGCGCGTGAACGAGCATCGCGCCATCCTCTCGGCGATCCGCGCCCAGGACCCGGAGCTGGCCGAGCTGGCGATGCGCAGCCACATCGTCGCGTCCTCGCGGGAGACGCTGGCGGCGCTGCGCAGCTTCCTCGCCCGCAGCGAGGAGGCGAGCGGGCGCTGATCGATTCCTTGCGAGGCCGCTTGACATAACTGTCGACTAAATTCAAAATCTGTCGACCAAATGAGATCGGCAGCCCTGGTGCGCGGCATCGGGAGCGGCCGCCCCGGGAGGACGACATGCAACGATTCCTCGGACGTG
>JADZBA010000402.1 GCA_020852355.1 Alphaproteobacteria bacterium | reverse complement strand
GTCGTGCTGACGACCCACGAGACGGAAGAGGCGGGCATGCGCCGGGCGCTCGACCGCATCGCCGCGCTCGGCACGGTCATGGAACCGCCGCGGATGATCCGCATCGAGGATTTGTGAGGGAGGAAGGAATGTCGAGCAGGAAGGCCGGCACCATGGAGCGCAACCTCGCGCTGGAGGTCGTGCGGGTGACCGAGGCGGCCGCCTTGTCGGCATCGCGGCTGATGGGCCGCGGCGACGAGAAGATGGCCGACCAGGCGGCGGTGGACGCCATGCGCCAGGCGCTGAACGCGCTGGCGATCGACGGCACCGTGGTGATCGGCGAGGGCGAGCGCGACGAGGCGCCGATGCTCTACATCGGCGAGAAGGTCGGCACCGGCAAGGGCCCGAAGATCGACATCGCGCTCGACCCGCTGGAGGGCACGACGATCACCGCCAAGGGCGGCCCGAACGCGCTGGCGGTCGTGGCCATGGCCGAGGAGGGCGGCTTCCTCAACGCGCCCGACGTCTACATGGACAAGATCGCGGTCGGCGGCGGCCTGCCGGACGGGCTGGTCGACATCGACGCGACGCCGAGCGAGAACCTCAAGGCGCTCGCCAGGGCGCGCAGGGGCGAGGTCTCCGACCTCGTGGTCTGCATCCTCGACCGGCCGCGCCACGCCGAGCTGATCGCCAAGGTGCGCGAGGCGGGCGCGCGGATCATGCTGATCTCCGACGGCGACGTCAGCGGCGTCATCGCCACGGCGCAGCCGGACAGCGGCGTCGACATGTATCTCGGATCGGGCGGCGCCCCGGAGGGCGTACTCGCCGCCTCGGCGCTGCGCAGCATCGGCGGGCAGATGCAGGGCCGGCTGCTCTTCCGCAACGACGACGAGCGCGGCCGGGCGCGGCGCCTCGGCATCACCGATCTCAACCGCAAGTACGGCCTGCTCGACCTCGCCAACGGCGACGTCATGTTCGCCGCCACCGGCGTCACCAGCGGCGCCATGCTGCGCGGCGTGCGGCGCTTCGCCGGCGGGGCGGTGACTCATTCCCTGGTCATGCGCTCCCGGACGGGGACGGTCCGCTACATCGAGGCCCACCACAACTTCAACATCAAGCCGCTGACCTTCTGATGCCGCCCAGGGGATGACCGGGACCGCCGTCTTCGGCGTCGAGCGCTCCTTCACCGGGCGGCGCTGGCGGCCTCGGCTCGCCGACGATCGCATCGCCTTCGCCATCGCCGACCGGCTGTCGCTGCCCGAGGCGGTGTGCCGCGTGCTGGCTGCGCGCGGGATCGCGGCCGACGACGCGCAGCGCTTCCTCAACCCGACGCTGCGCGACCTGCTGCCCGATCCGAGCCATCTGCGCGACATGGACCGGGCGGCCGAGCGCATCGCGGCCGCCGTGCGCGCCGGCGAGGGCATCGCCATCTTCGGCGACTACGACGTCGACGGCGCTACCTCGAGCGCGCTGCTGCTGCGCTTCCTGCGCGCCGCCGGGGCGCGGACCAGCGTCTACATCCCCGACCGCATCGCCGAGGGCTACGGGCCCAATCTCGCGGCGCTGCTGCGCCTGCAGCGGGAGGGTGCCCGCGTCGTCGTCACCGTGGACTGCGGCACGACCGCGTTCGAGGCGCTCGCCGGTGCGCGCGATGCCGGGCTCGACGTGATCGTCGTCGATCATCATGTCGCCGAGCCGGCGCTGCCCGCCGCGCTGGCGGTCGTCAATCCCAACCGCCTCGACCAGGAGACGCCGCACCGCACCCTGGCCGCGGTCGGCGTCGCCTTCCTCCTCGTGGTCGCCGTCAACCGGGCCTTGCGCGCCCAGGGCTGGTGGGCGTCGCGGCCGGAGCCGAACCTGCTCGCGTGGCTCGACCTGGTGGCGCTCGGCACCGTGTGCGACGTGATGCCCCTCGTCGGTCTCAACCGCGCGCTCGTGGCTCAAGGGCTGAAGGTGATGGCGCGGCGCGGCAATGCCGGCCTCGCCGCGCTGGCCGACGTGGCACGTCTCGACGAGCGGCCGCAGGCCTTCCATCTGGGCTACGTGCTGGGGCCGCGCGTGAACGCCGGCGGCCGCGTCGGCCGCGCCGATCTCGGCGCCCGCCTGCTGGCGACCGACGACCCTCGGGAGGCGGCCGAGATCGCTGCCGAGCTCGACCGCCACAACGAGGAGCGACGGCGGATCGAGGCGGACGTGCTGGCCGCCGCCACTGCGACGGTCGAGGGCGCGCTCGCATCCGCCGGCGCGCTCGATCCGGTGCTGGCGCTGGCCGACGCCGCGTGGCATCCCGGCGTCATCGGCATCGTCGCCAGCCGCCTCAAGGAGCGCTTCGACCGGCCGGCGATGGTGATGGCGATCGAGGAGGGGATGGCCAAGGGCTCCGGCCGCTCGGTCCCCGGGTTCGATCTCGGTGCGGCGGTGATCGCGGCGCGCCAGGCGGGCATCCTGACGCGCGGCGGCGGCCACACCATGGCCGCCGGGTTCGCGCTGCCGGCCGACCGGATCGCGGAGTTCGCCGCCTTCCTGTGCGAGCGCTTCGGCGCCTGCGGCGAGGTCGCCGGCCGGCTGCCCGAGATCGGCCTCGACGGCACGCTCGCGGTCGGCGCCCTGCTGCCCGAGCTGGTGGCCGAGCTCGATACCGTCGGCCCCTACGGCACGGGCATGCCGGAACCCCGCTTCGCACTCGGCCATGTCCGCGTCGCGCTGGCCGACCCGGTCGGCCAGAGCCACGTGCGCTGCGTCCTGGCCGCGGCGTCGGGCGAGCGGGTGAAGGCGATCGCCTTCCGCGCCATGGAGGGACCGCTCGGTCCCTCGCTGCTGGCCGCGCGCGGCCGCACCATCCATGTCGCCGGCCGTCCGTCGATCGACCTCTGGAACGGCGGGCGGACGGTGCAGATCCGGATCGACGACGCCGCCCCGGCCGCCTGAGCGGGCCGGCTCAGCGGCACCAGAACGGCTTCTCCGTCTCGCGAAGCTGGTCGCGGCCGGTGAGGCCGATGTCCTGCAGGATGTGCGCGTCGAGCTGCATCAGGCAGCGGCGATGGCGG
>JADZBA010000401.1 GCA_020852355.1 Alphaproteobacteria bacterium | reverse complement strand
GGACGGGCCGGCGCTGGGCTTCGCGACCGGGCTCGGCGCCGCCACCGCGGACGCGGCCTACGGCGCCGTCGCCGGCTTCGGCCTCGCGGTCGTCTCCGACGCGATCGTCGCCGGACAGGGCTGGCTCACGGCCGTCGGCGGGCTGTTCCTCGTCTGGCTCGGCGTCCGCACCGCGCTGGCGCCCCCGGCGAGTGCCGCGGCGGGCGGCGGCGGGGCGGCGAGCCTCGTCGGCGCCTGGGCCACCACCTTCCTGCTGACCATGACGAACCCGGCGACCATCCTCTCCTTCGCCGCCGCCTTCGCCGGCCTCGGCCTCGGCCAGTGGGCGGGCAGCCCGGCGGCGGCGGCGGTGCTGGTGGCCGGCGTCTTCCTCGGCTCGGCCGTGTGGTGGCTCGGCCTCTCCACGGGAGTCGGCCTGTGCCGCGCCCGCGTCGGCCCGGCGACGCTCGCCTGGATCAACCGCATCAGCGGCGCGGCGCTGGTCGCCTTCGGGCTGGGCGCGCTCTACGCGACGCTCGCCTGAGCGAAGCGCGCGCGCGCCTCGCCGACCAGCCGCACCAGCTCGACCCGCGCGCCCTTGGCGTCGGCGACCGGTGTCGCGAAGGCCAACCGCAGCACCGCGCCGCCGAGCCGCAGGTCGGCCCCCTCCGGATCGACCCCCGTCATGCGCCAGCCGAGCGCGGCGCTGCCGAGCATGCGGGCACAGAGCTGGATCGCATCGGGGTGATCGTCGTTCATGTGGGCGACGATGCCCGCCTCCGCGTCGGCCAGGGCCGGCGCCTCCCGGGGCAGCACCAGCGCCGCGCCCTCGACCCAGTGGATGCGCCCGAAGCCGGCGACGAGATGGCTGCGCTCGACCTCCACCCGGTAGAGGCGAAAGTCGGCGAAGCCGGCATAGAGCGCGGCATCGGGATGGCGGGCGAGGTAGCGCGCGCGGGCCGCGTCGTCGTCGACCGCCGCCGCGCGCCCGAGGACCGACAGCCGCGCGCCGGTCAGCGGCGTCGCCAGCCCCGCCGTGCCGTCGAACAGCAGCGACACCCGCCCGTCGGCGGCGATGTTCCTCGTGTGCTCGGCGAGAGCCGAGAGCAGCAGCAGCGGCCGCCCGCGCCCGTCGTGCGCCACCATCGCCAGCGAGGCGTAGGGCCAGCCCCCGGCGTCGCGCTGCACGGTCGCGAGCGTGGCGCGGTCGAGGCCGCGCATCAGGTGGCGCGCCTGCGCGGCGACGGCGGATGCCTGCTCGGACATGGCGGGACTGAAGCAGACCGCGGCCGTGGCGGCAACCGCGCGCCGGGCTATAACGACACGATCGTCCCCTACGGGTACCCGGAATGACCGAAGCCCCCGCCCTGCCCCCGTCGCTGTGGGCCGCGACCGCCCCACCCGGGCCCGAGACGGCGGCGCTCGCCGGCGACGCCGCGGCCGACGTGGTCGTGGTCGGCGGCGGCTACAGCGGGCTCTCGACCGCGCTGCATCTGGCCGAGCGCGGCGTGTCGGTGGCGCTGCTGGAGGCGGCCGTCGTCGGCTGGGGCGCGTCGGGGCGCAACAACGGGCAGGTCATCCCGACCCATTCGCGCTTCGACCCCGACCAGTTCGTCGCCATGCTGGGGCCGGAGAAGGGCGAGGCCTATGCGGCGCTGGTGCGCGATTCCGCCGCCTTCACCTTCGATCTGATCCGCCGCCACGCCATCGACTGCGATTGGGTGCAGAATGGCTGGATCCAGCCTGCCCACCGGCCCGGCCGCGTCGCGCTGAGCCGCAGGCGCTTCGAGCAGTGGGGCGCCCGCGGCGCCCCGGTCGAGCTGCTCGACAAGGCGCAGACCCGGGCGATCACCGGCTCGGACTTCTGGCACGGCGGCTGGATGAACCGCGACGGCGGGCACATCAACCCGCTGGCCTACGCCCGCGGCCTGGCCGAGGCGGCGATCGCGGCGGGCGTGCGCGTCTTCGAGCGCAGCCCGGCGACCGGCATCGCCCGCGACGGCGCGCGCTGGAAGGTTTCGACCGATGCCGGCGCGGTGACCGCCGACCAGGTCGTGCTGGCGACCAACGCCTATTCCGACGACCTCTGGCCCGGCCTGCGCCGCACCGTGATTCCCGTGCGTTCCTACCAGATGGCGACGCAGCCCTTGGGCGAAAACGTGCGGCGCAGCATCCTGGTCGGCGACGTCGCCCTCTCCGACACCCAGGGCGACCTGCACTTCTTCCGCTTCGATCGCGGCGGGCGGCTGGTCTCCGGCGGCGCGCTGGCGATCGGCCTCGCCTACGATCCGCGGCTGCGCCGGCGCATCGGCGCGCGCATCGCCAGAGTGTTCCCGCAGGTCGGCGTGGTGCGCTTCGACCATCTCTGGCACGGCTATGTCGGTATCACCCAGGACCGCATGCCGCACCTGCACGAGCTGGCGCCCGGCGTCGTCGGCTGGATCGGTTGCCAGGGCCGCGGCGTGGCACTCGCCACCATCATGGGCCGCGTGCTGGCGGACTGGGTGGCGACGCGCTCGCGGGACGGCCTGCCGCTGCCGCTTTCGCCGCTGCGGCCGATTCCCGCGCATGGCTTCGCGCGGCGCATCGCGCGCGGGATGCTGCTGCTCTATCGCTGGCGCGACGCGCGCGGCTGAGCCGCCCTCACCAGGCGAGCGCGCAGGCCGGGAAGACGTCGCCCTTGGCGCCGCGGGGATCGGCGGCGGCTTCCAGCAGGCCGGTGGCGGAGTCGCGCGCGGCGGCCAGCAGGTAGCCCTCGCTCCAGTCGGCGGCCACCTCGACGTCGTGGCCGAGTGCCGCCAGCGCCCGCAGGGTCGGCTCGCCGACCCGGGGCTCGATGCGCACGCGATTGGCGAAGCGGTCGTGCGGCGCGAAGAAGCCCGGGAAATGCTCGCTGCTGAACTTCGGCGCCTCCATCGCCGCGGGGATCGAGAGGCCGAAGACGAGGATGTCGAGCAGGAACTGGAGCTGCCACTGGTCCTGCTGGTCGCCGCCCATGCTGCCGAACGCCATCCAGCCGACGCCGCCCCGCGTGGCGAGCGACGGGCTGATCGTCGTGCGCGGCTGGCGCCCCGGCGCCACCAGGTTCGGATGCCGCTCCGGTCCCAGGTAGAACGTCATCAGCCGGTTGCCGAGCGGCACCCCAAGTTCCGGTACCACCTCGCAGGACTTCAGCCACGCGCCGCTCGGCGTGGCGGCCACCATGTTGCCGGCGGCATCGACCACGTCGACATGCACGGTCCCCGGGCCCCAGGCCGCCCCGCCCAGCCGCTCGGCGGCGGGCAGCAGCGCGCGGCCCCGGCGCGGATCGCCGGGCCGCATCCCGGCATCGGCGCGGGCGGGGTCGATCAGGCCGGCGCGGAGCGCGCCGTAGGCGTCCGAGAGCAGCGCCTCCAGGGGCACGTCGGCGAAGGCGGGATCGCCGTAGAACTGCTCGCGGTCGGCGTAGGCGAGCTTCGTCGCCTCGATCAGCAGGTGCAGATAGTCCGGGCCGTTGAGGTGGAGGGCGGCGAGGTCGAAGCGCTTGAGGATCGCCAGCGTCTGCAGCAGTGCCGGCCCCTGGTTCCACGCGCCGCACTTGTGCACCGCGACGCCGCCATAGGCGAGCGAGGCCGGCGCCTCCAGGCGCGCCCGATAGGCGGCGAGGTCGGCGCGCCGCAGGAGACCGTCGCGCTCGCGCGAGAACCGGTCGATCGAGGCCGCCGGATCGCCCAGATAGAAGGCGTCCCGGGCAGCCGCGATCCCCGCGGCGCGGCCGCCCCCGGCGGCGCGCTCGGCCGCGGCCATCGCGCCCAGCGTGTCGGCCAGGCCCGGGTTGCGCTGCACGTCGCCCTCGGCCGGCAGCGCGCCGTCCCTCAGGTAGAGTGCTGCGGTCGCCGGCCAGCGCGCGACGAGCTTCGCCGCGAGGTCGCGCAGGCCGAACTTCTCCTGGCCGATCAGGCCGGCGTGCAGCGCGAAGCCGTCGCGAGCGAGGGCCCTCGCGGGAGCGGAGACCACGTCGAACGGCAGCGTGCCGAAGCGTTCCAGCGCCAGCAGCAGAGCCGCCGGTGCGGCGGGAACGCCGGCCGCCAGCACGCCCTCGTCCGGGACGTCGGCGAGGCCGCGCGCCCGGTAGGCGTCCGCCGTCGCCAGCGCCGGGGCGACGGTGTTGCCGTTGACGACGACGACCGGGCGCCCCGCCATGGCGACAAGCATCGGGCATTCGCCGCAGAAGGTGTGCATCTGCGGGTTGACCAGCCCCTCGACGAGAACGGCGCCGACCGCCGCGTCGACGGCGTTGCCGCCTTCCTTCAGCAGGTCGGCCGCCGCCAGCGCCGAGAGATGATGGTGGCTGGCGACCGCGCCGCGCCGGCCGGTGATCCGCGGCAGGAACGGCCTTCCGTCGGTCGCGGCCGAGCGGAACGCGCGCGCGCTCATGCCGCCTGCCGACCGACGCCGACGCGGGCGGCCGTCACGGCGGCGAACAGCCGCTGGAAGTTGCCGCCCAGCACCTTGGCGATCGTCGCCGCATCGTGCCCGCGCTCCGCCATGCCCGCGGCGAACCCCGGCAGGCCGGCGATCGTCTCGATGCCCTCGGCGTTCACCGTCGCGAACCCGTACCAGGGCCCCAGGCCGCCGGTCACCTCGGGGAAATTGCCGTCGGGGCCGTAGATCCGCGCCCAGTCGACGGGGTCCGGCACTGCCTCCTCGCAGAGGTCGGTGCCGATCGCGACATGGTCGGGCCCGACCAGCGCCAGCGCGTGGTCGAGGCAGTCGAGGACGTCCGCCATGGTCGGCCGCCTGCCGTCGCCGCGCTGCACGATCGGCGACCACACGGCGATGCCGATGACGCCGCCGCGCGCCGCGAGTCGGCGGATGATCTCGTCGCTCTTGTTGCGCGGCGACGGCGAAACGGCGCTGGGGTTCGAGTGGCTGCACAGCACCGGCAGGGCGGAGTGCTCGATCGCGTCCAGCGTCGTGCGCGGCCCGCAGTGGGCGACGTCGACGACGAGGCCGAGGCGGTTCATCTCGCCGACCAGGGCGCGGCCGAAGCGCGACAGCCCGTCGTCCGCCTCGACGCAGCCGGTGCCGACGACGCTGCGCCGGTTGTGGGTGATCTGGATGATGCGCACGCCGATCTCGGAGAGCACCCGCAGCATCGCGAGGTCACGGCCGATCGGCTCGGCGTCCTGCATGCCGAGGATGATGCCGACCTTGCCGGCACGCTTGGCCGCGGCGACGTCGGCGGGCGCGCGCACCAGCATCAGCCGGTCGCCGTGGCGCTCGACCGTCTCGATGGTCGCGGCGAGGTCGCGCAGCGCGCCCGCGAGGTCGGCGCCGATCTGCACCGCCGTGAGGTTGAGGGCGGTCACGCCCGAGGCGGCCATCCGCGCGATCACGTCGGGGCGCAGCGCGCTGCCGTTCAGACAATCGACGACGACAGCGTGGCGATAGAGCGCGGCCGCCTCGGCCGCGGACATTCCGGTCATGGCGCTTCCTTCTCATCCTCGGCTGCCAGCAGCATCGTCTTCGCGGCGCGCCACGCGACCCGCACCCGGGTGCCGTCGCGCGCCAGCGCATCGTCGGCCGCCGTCTCGACGACGACGGTCGCACCGCCGTCGAGCCGTACGGTCGCATGCACCAGGTTGCCGGCGTAGACGCGCTCGACCACGAGGCCGGCCAGCGCGTTGAGTTCCGGATCGGCGGGTGCCGCCTCCGGCTGCAGCACGAACGCCTCGGGCCGCACGGCGACCAGCATGGCGGCGCCGGCCGGCGGCAGCGCGCCCGACGGCATCGCCGCCAGCGGCACCCCCGCCCACGCCACGCGGACATGGTCGCCCTCGCGCCCGATGACGCGCACCGGCAGGAAGCTGACCTTGCCGACGAAGGCGGCGACGAAGCGGCTCTGCGGGCGCTCGTAGATCTCCTCGGGCGGGCCGAGCTGCTCCAGCCGGCCCCGGTTCATCACGGCGATGCGGTCGGACATCGCCATCGCCTCGCCCTGGTCGTGGGTGACGTAGACCGTGGTGATGCCGAGGCTGCGCTGGATCCGCCTGATCTCGACCTGCATGTGCTCGCGCAGCTTGAGATCGAGGGCGCCGAGCGGCTCGTCCATCAGCAGGAGCTTCGGCCGGAAGGCGAGCGCGCGGGCCAGCGCCACGCGCTGCTGCTGCCCGCCGCTCAGCTCCGCCGGGTAGCGGCCGCCGAGGTCGGGGAGCTGGACCAGCGCCAGCAGCTCGGCGACGCGGGCGGCGATCGCGGCCGCCCGCTGCCGGCGCTCGCGCAGCCCGAAGGCGACGTTCTCCGCCACCGTCAGATGGGGGAACAGCGCGTAGTCCTGGAACACCATGCCGATGTCGCGGCGCTGCGGCGGCACGCCCGCCATGTCGCGTCCGTCGATGGCGATGGTGCCCTCCGACGGCGTCACGAAGCCGGCGACGAGGCGCAGCGCCGTCGTCTTGCCGCATCCCGACGGGCCGAGGAGCGAGAGGAACTCGCCCTCGGCCACGTCGAGGCTCAGCGAGCGCAGGGCGGCGTGCGGCCCGTAGCGCTTGACCACGCGATCGAACGCGATGCGCGACACCGTCCCGTCACCGCGCCGTGACGCGGTTCCACTTGTCGACGATGTCCGCCAGGTCGATGCGGCTCCAGTCGATCGCGTAGGTGCCGGCGATGGCTTCGGGCGTCAGCAGCATCAGCTCGGCCAGCAAGGGGTCGGCCTTGAGCTTCGCCAGGGCGGCGGCGTTGACCGGCGCGATGCCGTTGGCGCGGCCCAGCGCCTCCTGCACCTCCGGCGACAGGTAGCGGTTGACCCAGTACTCCGCCGCCGGCCCGACCGCGGTCCCCTTGACGATGCCGATCATGCCGCTGGCGATGACGCCGTGGCGGTCCTTCACCTTGGGGAAGCTCATGGCGAGCGGCAGGCCGGTGCGCTTCACGCGCACCGCCCAGCCGGCGTGCCAGGGTGCCGCCCAGACGTCGCCCGAGGCGAACTTCGTCGAGAGCTCGACGGACGAACGGTAGAAGTAGCCGACATTGGCCTGTCTGATGCGATCGAGGCCCGGCTGGACGTTGAGCTCGTCGCCGCCGAACTCGGTCGCCAGCCCGATCAGCGCATAGGGGCCGTAGCTGATGTCCGGCCAGGCGATGCGGCCGGCCAGCTTCGGCTGGAACAGGTCGGAGTACTTCTCGGGCTTGGCGATGCCCGCCGCCGCCAGCTTCTCGGCGTTGTAGACGATGCCCTCCTCCAGCGTCCACGTGGCCACCGTCTCGGCGTCCTTCTGGCTCGCGGCGTGGCCGGCGGCGTTGGGGATGGCGGCGTAGGGCAAGGGCATCAGCACGCCGGATTCGCGCAGGGCCTTCCAGACGTCGGACTGGAACTCCATGACGTCGAAGGGCGGCTTCTGGCCGCGCGCGGCCAGCAGCTTGTTGAAGTTCTCCAGCGCGTTGCCGATGACGTACTCGACCTTGCCGCCCTTGCTCTCGAAGTCCGCGCCGATCAGCTCCTGGATGCGGTCGCGCCAGCTTCCGCCCCAGGTCGATACCCGGATGGTGACGCCGTCGAAGCGCTGCGCCGCGGCAGGGCCCGGTGCCGCGAGGAGTGCGGCCGCCATCATCGCCGGCAGGACGCGTCCGAGCGCCCTCGCCCATCCCTTCGAATTCCTCAAGGCCACCTCCATTGCATGCAGGGTTGCCGTGCCGGCCGGTGGGGAGCGGGGCCGGTCATCGACGCCCCCCGCCGGCGCGCAGCAGCGTGTCGATGCCGATCAGGCGCTGCAGCGCGAGGAGGAGGACGAGCGATACGATGAGCGTCAGGGTCGAGATCGCCAGCAGCGACGGGCTGAAGTCGAACTGCATGGCGGCGAAGACCTGCACCGGGAAGGTCGTGACGCCGGGGCCGCCGAGGAACAGGGCCACCGGCACCTCGCCGAACGAGACGATGAAGGCGTAGAGCCCGCCCGCATAGATGCCGGGCGCGATCAGCGGCAGCGTCACCCGGCGGAACACGCGCCAGCCCGAGGCGCCGAGGCCCTGGGCGGCCTCCTCCAGCCGCGGCGGGAAGCGCTCCAGCACGGCGACGAGCGCGCCGATCGCGTAGGGCGTGGCCAGGAAGACATGGCCCAGCAGCAGGCCGACGGGATGGCCGCGCAGGTTCAGCCCCACCGCGCCGCCGACGAGGTAGTAGGTCTGCAGGAAGGCGATGCCGGTGACCACGTAGGGGATCTGCAGCGGCGCGCGCAGCATCACCCCCGCCAGCCGGCGCCCGGGGAAGCGGCCGCGCACCAGGGCGAGCGCCGCCGGCACCGCCAGGAAGAGCGCCGCGACCGCGGTGGCCGCCGCCAGCAGCGCGCTGACCTGCAGCGATTCGAGATAGCCGGGCGGCATCCGCCGGTACCATTCGAGCGACCACGTGTCCGGCGGAAAGCGGACATAGGGCCGGTCGCCGCCGCCGAGCGAGGCGCCGGCCACCACCAGCAACGGCGCGAACAGGAAGAGGTAGAGGGCAGCCAGGAAGGCGCCCGCCGCGACCCGTCCGATGCGCCCGCCGCCGCTCACGCGACCCCCTGCAGCCGCGCCAGCCGCGAGCGGGCGAGCAGCGTCGCGGCGAGCGCGTTGACCAACATGACGACGGCGAGCAGCACCGCCGACAGGGCCGCCGCCATCGCGTACTTCGTCTCCAGGATCAGCGTGCGCTCGATCAGCACCGGCAGGGTGAGGAAACGCCCGCCGCCGACCAGCGCCGCGGCGGTGAAGGCGCCCATGGCGAGGTTGAAGACGACCAGCGCCGCCACCAGGATGCCGGGGAGAGACAGCGGCAGCACGACGCGCCAGAAGACGCGCAGCCTGCCGGCCCCCATGCCCTGGGCCGCCTCCTCCAGCGAGCGCGGGATCGTCTGGATCACCGCGAACAGCAGCAGCACGACGAAGCCCAGCGTGAAGTGCAGCAGGCCGATGACGACGCCGTGCATGGTGCCGAGGAAGCGGACCGGCGCCGCCAGCCCGAGGCCGTCGACGAGGAAGCGGTTGAGCGGCCCGTCGGCGCTGAAGATGACGATGAGGCCCAGCACCTTGATGACCTCGGCCACCAGGGCGGTGACGACCAGGCCGGCCAGCAGCGCCGGCGCCCAGCGCGAGCGCATGCGCGCCAGGATGTAGGCGGCGGGATAGCCCAGCAGCAAGGAGACCGCGACGACGATCAGCGCCACCTCGGCCGTCAGCAGCAGCGAGCGCAGGTAGAACGGGTCGGTCAGGACGCGGACATAGTTGGCGAGCGTCAGGTCGGCCTCGACGCGGCCGAAGCCACGGTCGCGGAAGAAGCTGACGCGCAGGAAGACCGCCTGCGACAGGAACAGCAGGACGCCCGAGACGACGAGCGAGGGAAGGATGAACCAGCCCCAGCGCAGCCTCATCCCGCGATCGCCCCCGCTCCCGACAGTGCCCCGTGCGCCGCCCATGGCAACAGCGCGCGGCCGGCCCTGTCAAATCAGCGCTTCTTGGTGTTCCATAAGCGCGGCCGATGAACCTCCGACAGCTCGAATGCTTCCGCGCGGTGATGACGGGCAGCAGCGTGACGCGCGCCGCGGCCCTGCTCGGCGTCAGCCAGCCGGCGGTCAGCGGCATGCTGCGCACCCTGGAGGAGGAGCTCGGCTTCCCGCTGTTCGTGCGCGAGGGCGGGCGCCTGCGGCCGACGGCGGAGGCGCGCTACCTCTACGACGACGTCACGCGCACGCTGGCCAGCTTGGAGCAGACGGCACAGACCGCGCGCGCCATCCGGGCGCGCACCCACGGCAGGCTGGTCGTCGCCAGCTATCCCGGTATCGCCATCGACTTCCTGCCGCGCGTCGTCGCCGAGTTCCTGAAGAGCCACGGCGACGTCCGCGTCGAGCTGCACGCGCGCAGCGCCCACGTCATCCACGAGCTGATTCCCGCCCAGCAGTTCGACATCGCCATCGCCGACCTGCCGGCGAACGCCCGCGGCGTGCACACCGAGGCGATCACCATGGACTGCGTCGTGGTCCTGCCGCGCGGCCATGCGCTGGCGCGCCGGCGCGAGATCGGGCCCGCCGACCTCGACGGCGTGCCGTTCATCGCGCTGTTCCGCGAGCACCTGATCCACAATCGCGTCGCTCAGGCCTTCGCCAACGCCAACGCCGTCCTCGACATCGTCGCCGAGACGCGCTTCTTCGCCTCGAACTGCGCCCTGGTCGGCTACGGCGCCGGCGTGTCGATCGTCGACCCGATCACGGCCGCCGACTACGGCCGGCGCGGCTTGGTGGCGCGGCCGTTCCGCCCGCGCGTGCCCTACGAGCTCGGCCTGCTGTTTCCGACCGAGCGGCCGCGGCCGCTGCTCCTCGACCCCTTCGTGGCGCTGCTGAAGGAGCGGCTCGCCCCTTTCCTGGCTAAGCCGTAGCCGCGCGGGGCGCCCCCGCCAGCAGGGCGACGTTGCCGTGGAGGTGCAGGCACTGGAAGGCGAGGCCCGCCGCGGCGAACCAGCGCGCATAGTCGACCAGCGTGGCCGGTCGGTTGTCGCTGCCGAGGTCGCGCTCGTAGGCGGCGAAGTCGTCGGCGGTCCGCATGCCCTCGCCATGGATCCGCTCCAGGCGCCGCCAGACGCTCTGCTGCAGCGGGAACAGCGCGGGCTCGGTCAGGCGCAGCCGGTCGTAGAGCAGGAACCAGCCGTCGGCGGCGAGCCGCCGCGCCGCCCAGGCGATGACCCGTGCCTTCCCGGCGTCGTCGAGGTCGTGGAAGGTGAGGGCGGTGACGATGAACCGCCACGGGCCGTCCAGCCCGGCGATGGTCGCGATCGCCGAGAGGTCGTCCGCGACGAGCCGGACCCCCTCGCCGAGATTCGCCCGCGCCGCCTCCAGGCTCTCGCCCTTGCGGTCGACGCCGACATAGCGGAGGTCCTCGCGGGCACGGAACAGCAGATGGCCGAGATATCCCGTGCCGCAGCCGAGATCGAGCACGCCGTCCCCCGGCCGCGCCTGGTCGGCCACCGCCCGGACGATGATGTCGAGCTGCTCGGCCCGCGTCGGATGGCGGCGGATCGGATCTTCCATGGACATTCCCTCCGTCATTAGCTAATAGCTATGGATAGCTAGACAATAGCATTGCTATATGCTATCCACATTCCGTGGCTGCGATTGCTTACAGCAAGGATGCGCTGAAGGTCCTGAAGCGGATGCCCGCGAACGCAGCCGCTCTCGTCCGCTCGAAGATAGCGGACTACGCCGCCAATCCGTCGGGCCTGGCGAACAACGTGAAAGCGCTGAGAGGCGACGGCGCCGATCTTCGATTGAGGGTCGGCGATTGGCGGGTGCTGATGGCCATCGAGTCCGACAGGCTGATCGTCGTGAAGATCGGGCCGCGCGGCAGCATCTACGACTAGCGGCGAGCAATCGCCTACGAGGACCAAGGAGGGTCCGACATGGCTCACGTTCAGTATCTCGACACTCCGGCCGGCCGCCTCGCCGTCGTCCCGGAGGATGAGTTCCGCACGCTCGTCGAGGCGGCTGAGGACAATGCCGACGCCGCTGCGATCGCGGCGTTCCGCAAGCGCCTGGCCGCCGGAGAAGAGGAGCTGGTGCCCGACGTGATCGTCGGGCGCCTCCTGGAGGGGGAAAATCCGATCCGGGTGTGGCGCGAGCATCGCGGAATGAAGGCTTCCGACCTGGCCGAGAAGGCCGAGCTGTCGCAAGCCTTCATCAGCCAGATCGAGACGGGCAAGCGGGAGCCGTCGATTTCGGCGATCAAGGCGATCGCCGCTGCGCTCCATCTCGCGGTCGACGATCTCCTGCCCTGACGCGAAGGCGTCCCTTCGGCGATCGGACTTAGTTCCCCGACCGCTCGTCGTCGTTCCGGAACCCCGTCGGTGCCGACCGGCTGGGCGGGGTGGCGGGCCGGGAGAAGAAGTTGCCGAGCCAGCCGCCGCCCTGGGCG
>JADZBA010000400.1 GCA_020852355.1 Alphaproteobacteria bacterium | reverse complement strand
TTGGCGCGGTTGAGCTTGACGAGGCGGTGGGCGCCCGAAGTGATCGGCGGATGCTTCGCCGGATGATCGGCGTCGCGGCAGCTCGGCAGGCACTCGATCAGGGCGTCGTAGTTCGGCTGGTGGAAGAAGACGAGGCTGAGACGCCGGCTGCGCTCGGCGGCATCGGCGGGCGGGTTGGCGACGCGGTGCAGGGTGGAGATCCAGCGGTCGTTCGTCCACATCGCCATGAGGTCGCCGATATTGACGATAAAGCTCTCGGGCGTCGGCGCGACGTCGATCCAGACGCCGTCGGCCCGGCGGACCTGCAGGCCGCCCGGCCGGTCCTCGGTCTTGAGGATCGTCAGGCTGCCATAGTCGGTGTGCGCCCCGGCGCGGAGCTGGCCGTCCGCCGGGCCGGCCGCCTGGGCGGGATAGTTGATCGCCCTGAGGCTGCCGCACTGCCGGTCGATCTTGTCTGCGAAGAAGCCGTCGGGCAGGTCGAGCGCCGTGGCGAAGGCCGCCATCAGCTCGGCCGCCAGCCGCTCCATGGCGCGGAAATACGCCGTGAAGGCCGGCCGCAGGTCCGTCGGCCGCGCGGGCCAGCGATTCTCCGCGAAGTGCGGGAAGGCCTCGGGCCGGTGGAAGTAGGGATCGTCGTCGACATCGACGGGGCCGATGCCGAGATACTCCTTGTAGTCGGCCGGCGCGCCCACGCCGAGGCTCTTCGCCAGGCTCTCCTCGCCGACCGCGCCCCAGCCGCGGTTGAAGGCCGGTGCTGCCCGCCGCACCGCCGCCTTCTCCGCGACCGGCAGGTCGAAGAACGCGCGCGCCGCCGCCTGCGTTCGCGCGACCAGGCCGTCGGGCACGAGATGGCCGACGACCGTCAGGAACCCCACCTCGCGGCAGGCGCGGTCGACGGCGACGCCAATCGCGCGCCGCGCGGACGCGTCGCCGGACCGGAAGGGGGCGAGGTCGATGACGGGGACGCCGGGTCCGCGCACCCTACGCACCGAGATAGGCCTCCCGCACCCGCGGATGGTCGGCCAGCTCGCGCGCCGGGCCCTCCAGCACGATGTGGCCGTTCTCGATGACGTAGGCACGATGCGCCACCTCCAGGGCCAGCACCGTATTCTGCTCCACCAGCAGCACCGTCACGCCCTTGCCGTTGATGTCGGCGATGCGGCGGTAGACCTCCTCCGACAGGCGCGGCGCCAGGCCGAGCGAGGGCTCGTCGAGGAGCAGCATCTTCGGGCGCGCCATCAGCGCGCGGCCGATCGCCAGCATCTGCTGCTCGCCGCCCGACAGCGACCAGCCGAGCTGGCCCGCACGCTCCCGCAGGCGCGGGAAGAGGGCGAAGACGGTATCGAGGTCCGCGGCGGCACTCATGCCGCGCCGCTTCCACACGGTAGTAGCGACGTCGAGATTCTCCAGCACCGTCAGGCCGGGAAAGATGCGCCGCCCCTCCGGGACATGGGCAAGGCCGCGCCTGACCCGGCTCTCGGCCGAGCTGCGGCCGAGCGGCGACCCGTCGAAGGCGATCACCCCCTCCTTCGCCTTCAGCAGGCCGGAGATGGTGCGCAGCAGCGTCGTCTTTCCGGCACCATTGGCGCCCAGCAGCGCCACCACCTCGCCCTTCGCGACCTCGAGCGACACGCCGTGCAGCGCGCCGATCGCGCCGTACGCGACGGTCAATCGGTCAACGGCGAGCATGGGCGTACCCGTGGCCGAGATAGGCTTCGAGCACCTTGGGGTCGGCGCGCACCTCCGCCGGCGTGCCCTCGGCGATCTTCTCGCCGAAGCTGATCACCACGATGCGGTCGGCGACGCGCATGACGAGGCCCATGTTGTGCTCGACCAGCAGCAGCGTCAGGCCGCGGGCGCGCAGGCCCTCGAGGATGCCGCGCAGCGTCTCCACCTCGCCCGAGTTGAGGCCGGCCGCCGGCTCGTCGAGCAGCAGAAGCCGCGGCTCGGAGACCAGGGCGCGGGCGATCTCGACCATGCGCTGGCGGCCGTAGGGCAGCGAGCCGACCAGCCGCTCGGCATACGCGCCGAGGCCGAGGGATTCGAGGAGGGCGCGGGAGCGCTCGCGCAGCTCCGCCGTGCGCCGGCGCGTGCCGCCGCCCAGGATCGCCGACCATACGGTCTGCGGCAGGCGGTGGTAGGCGCCGACCATGACGTTCTCGATCACCGACAGGCGATGGAACAGGCGGCCGTTCTGGAACGTGCGCACCATCCCGGCCGCGGCGATGACGTGCGGCGGCGCGTCGGTGATGTCCCGTCCCTCCAGCCGCACCCGCCCGCCGCTGGAGCGCAGGATGCCGGTCATCACGTTGATCAGCGTCGTCTTGCCGGCACCATTCGGGCCGATGACCGAGAAGCAGATGCCCTGGGGCACCGCGAAGGACACGCCCTGCACGGCGCGCACGCCGCCGAAGGTCTTCACCAGGGCCTCGGCCGCGAGGATCGGCTCGTTCACGGCCTGGCCATCCCCAGGCGCCGGCCGAGCGCCGCCGCGACGCTGAACAGCCCCTTCGGCAGGTAGATCAGGATCAGCAGCATAAGGCCGCCGAAGAAGATCAGGTAGGCGCTGCCGAGGTCGCGCAGCAGCTCCGGCATGAAGGTGACGATGACCGCGCCGGCGATGGCGCCGACGATCGAGCCCTCGCCGCCGATGATCAGCATCGCGAGATAGATGATCGAGTGGCCGAGCGCGAAGTCGTCGGGCGCCACGAAGTTCGTCATGTGGGCGAAGAGCGCACCGGCCAGCGCCGCGTATACGGCGGAGAGCGCGAAGGCCTGCACCCGGATGCGAGTGACGCCGACCGAGGAGGTCGCGGTCGCGATCTCGTCGTCGCGCACGGCGATCATCGCGAGGCCGACATGGGAGGCGCGAATCCGCCAGGCGACCCAGGTCGCGACCGCGAGCGCGGTCCAGAGGACGTAGAAGTAGCGGTGATCGGTGCCCAGGCTGAACGAGCCCAGCGTCAGCGCCGGGATGCCGGAGATGCCGTCGGTGCCGCCCATCACCGACTTCCAGTTCGTCGCGACGATGACGAAGGAGACGTTGAAGCCGAGCGTCGCGAGGGCCAGGTAGTGGCCTTTCAGGCGCAGGATCGGCAGGCCGATCAGGACGGCCAGCACGCCGCCCGATGCCGTCGCGATCGGTATCGACACCCAGGGAGAGAGGCCGACCGACGTCGTCAGGATCGCCGTCACGTAGGCGCCGCAGCCGACGAAGCCCGCCTGTGCCAGGGTGATCAGGCCAGCGTAGCCGAATGCGAAGTTGAGGCCGATGACGGCGATCGCGGAGATGAAGGCGAGATTGAGGATGCGGATGCCGTAGCCGCTGACGGTCGCCGGCAGCAGCAGGGCCAGCAGGAACAGCGCCACCGAGGCCACGACCGCCGGCCGCGGCATCTCAGGCGCGCTCCCCGATGCGCTCGCCGAAGATGCCCTGCGGGCGCACCAGCAGGAACAGGATCATGATCAGGAAGACGATCCCGTCCTTGTAGGTGGACGAGACGTAGGCCGCCCCCAGCATCTCGGCGAGGCCGACGAGGACGCCGCCCAGGATGGCGCCGGGCACGCTGGAGAAGCCGCCGATGATGATCGCCGCGAAGGCCTTGAGCGCGATCGGGTCGCCCATGTTGACGTCGGCGAACCACATCGGGCCGACCAGGATGCCCGCCGTGCCGGTGAGCAGGCCGGCGATCACCCAGGTCAGGACGAACATGCGGTCGACGCCGATCCCCATCAGGCGGGCCGCGTCGCGGTCCTGCGCCACCGCCCGCATCCGCGCGCCGACCGATGTACGGTAGATGAGGACGTAGAGCAGGCCGATCATCAGGAACGCGACCGCGATGACGAAGAGCGCGTGCGCCGAGATGGCGGCACCGAAGACGTCGACCACCTGCCGGCCGAAGGGCGAGCGCGGCCGGAACGGCACCGAGCCCCAGGTGATGAGCGAGGCATTCTGGATGACGATGCCGATCATCACGGTGCCGATGATCACGGTGACGACGGCACGGTCCTGCAGCGGCCGGAACACGATCGCGTAGAAGATCGCACCGAAGAACGCCATCGCGGTGAGCGCCAGCGGATAGGCGGCCGCCAGCGGAAGCTGCATCTGGACGACCGTCGTCACCGCGACGAAGCAGCCGACCATGACGAACTGCCCGGTCGCGAAGTTGACGACGCCGGTCGCCTCGTTGACGAGGATGAAGGCGAGCCCGACCAGCGCGTACACCGCGCCGACGGCCAGCCCGCTGACGATCAGCTGGACGAGCTGCTGTGACACGTGGCCCCCGCGGAGCGGGATCCGGGACGCCGCCCCGGATCCCGGCGACGCACCATCAGGCGCCGATCGTGCGCAGGAACACCGGGTCGCGCGTGCCCGGCTTGATCGAGAAGACGGCGAGCGAATGCACCATGTTGCCGTCGGCGTCGGTGGTGAAGGTGTTGGTCACGCCCTCGTAGCCCTTCACCGCCTTCAGCGCGTCGCGGATCTTCGCCCGGTCCGGCCCGACCTTGTCCAGCACCTGCTTCAGGATCATGGCGCCGTCGTAGTAGCAGGAGCCGAACGGGTCCGGATCGATCTTGAAGCGGTCCTTGAAGCGCTTCACGTAGTCGGCGACCGCGGCGCCGCGCTCGGGACCGAGATGCGCGTCCATCACGCCGTAGATACCGGCGAGCTCGTCGGGGGCGATCAGGTTGCGCGCGGCGGGCACCATGACGCCCGAGGAGATCACGATCGGCAGGTTGAGCGCCATCTCCTTGGCGAGCTTGAGGATCAGCGCGCCGTCCTTGCCGTAGGAGATGGCGATGAGGCAGTCGGCGCCGGCGTTCTTCAGCTTCTGAAGCTGCGCCGACATGTCGTTGTCCGTGAAGGCGTAGGCCTCCAGCCCGACGACCGCGGCGCCCGCCGCCTTGACGATCTTCTCGGCCGCCAGCGCGCCCGGCTGTCCGAAATCGTTCTGGACGTAGAGGATGCCGATCTTCTTCTTGCCCAGGCCCTCGGTGGCGTGCCTGGCGAGCGCCAGCGCCTGCAGGCCGTCATAGGGGCGGATGCGGAAGAGCCAGGGATTCTTCTTGGCGTGCATCGCGTCGCCGCCGCCGGCGTACATGCCGGGAATCTGCGCCTTCACCACCTCGGGCTCGGTCGCGAGGTTCTGGGTCGTGTAGCTCGACAGGAAGACGAACGGCGGGTTCAGGTCGCGCACTACCTTGAGGTAGGCGTTGACCGCGACGCTGTTGGAATCCTTGACGTCCTCGAAGACGATCTTGAGCTTCTTGCCGGCGACGCCGCCCTTGGCGTTGATCTCGTCCTGCGCCATCTGCAGCGAGAAATGGTACTGCTGGCCCGAGACGTTGAACGGCCCGGTGATCGGCACCATCGCGCCGACCGCGATCTCGCCCGCCTGGGCGGAGAGGCGCGGCGCATAGATCGTGACGCCGGCGCCGGCGGCGAGGCCGGCCAGCACGGTACGGCGCGTCATCGTTCGCTTCTTGCCCATGACCCCTGACTCCCCTGCTCGTTGCGAGATCCCCGTTCTCACCGTCGGACGGCTCATTCCGCCGCGGCGGCCGGCGGGTACCAGCGTTGCGCGTCTTCCGCCGTGATGTAGCCGCGCTCGACGTCGCGGCGCACCCGCGCCGGATCGCGCTCGCGCGGGTCGCCGTAGCCGCCGCCGCCAGGCGTACGCACCTGGACCCAGTCGCCGGCTTCCAGCTCGTAGCCCTCGCCCTTGGAGATGTGCTCGGGCGTCGTCACCGTCCCCTTCTGGCTGACGAGCAGCTCGTTGCATGCGCCGGGCGCGCCGCCGATCAGGCCGGGCGGCCCGCTGCGGCCATGGTCCATCAGGAAGGACGCCTTGGCGGTGCCGCGCAGCAGGCGGACCCGGTAGTTCACCCCGTAGCCGCCGCGATGGCGGCCGGCGCCCGACGAGCCCTCGCGCAGCGCGTACTCGTCGAAGACCAGCGGGTAGTGCTGCTCCAGGATCTCGACGGGCTGCGTCTTGGAAATGCCGACGGTCGAGCAGCCGTTGGTCAGCCCGTCGGTCTCCCACCAGCCGCCGTAGCCGCCGCCGGAGAAGAAATACATGATGTAGTTGCGCTTCTCGCCGGGGTCCCAGCCGCCCAGGCTGAAGTTGCCACTGGTGCCGGCGGGCGAGGCGAACATGCGTTCGGGAATCGCCTGGCCCATGGCGCCGAACACCGCCTCCATGACCCGCTGGGCGACCTCCGACGCGCAGCCCGCGACGGGCCGCGGATACTCGGCCACCAGGAACGTGCCCCGGGGCTTGGCGACATGCAGCGGCGCGAAGCAGCCGGAATTGATCGGCACGTCCGGGAAGATATGCTTCATCGCGACGTAGACCGCCGACTGGGTCGACGCCCACACGCCGTTGAGCGGTCCCTTGCAGGGCGGGCTCGACCGCGAGAAGTCGAAATGCGCGTCCGAGCCGCGGATCGTCAGGTCGAGCGCGATCTCCAGCGGTTCGTTCACGATGCCGTCGCTGTCGATGAAGCTGGAGAAGCTATAGGTGCCGTCCGGCACGCTCGCGATGTAGGCACGCATCTGCTGCTCGGAGCGCGCCTTCAGCTCGATGATCGCCGCCTCGACGACATCGGCACCGTAGCGATCGAGCAGCGCCGTCAGCCGGCGCTCGCCGACGGTCAGCGCGCCGACCTGCGCCTTGATGTCGCCGATCCGCTCCTCCGGGACGCGGATGTTGTTCAGCACCATGTCGACGATGTCGGTCGCCAGTTCGCCCTTGCGGTAGAGCTTCACCGGCGGGATGCGCAGCCCCTCCTGCTGGATCTCCGTCGCCTTGGTCGCGAAGCCGCCCGGCACCATGCCGCCGGTGTCCGGCCAGTGCCCGGTGTTCGACAGGTAGCACCACAGCTTGTCACGATAGTAGAACGGCTTGACCATCTTGACGTCCATCAGATGGGTCCCGCCGAGATACGGATCGTTGACGATGATGACGTCGCCCGGATCGAGATCCTTGCGGCGCTCGATCACCGCCTGGGTGGTGAACTGCATGACGCCGACGAAGATCGGCAGGCCCATCTCCCCCTGGGCGATGACCTCGCCATTGACCGGATGGTAGATCCCGTTGGAGCGGTCGAACGCTTCGGAGATGACCGGCGAGAACGAGGTCTTCTCGTGCACCAGGTCCATCTCGCTGGCGATCTGGCGCAGGCCGTTCTGGATGACCGCGAGGGTCACGGGGTCGAGCGACATGGGCTTCATCCTCTACGCGGCGCGCTCGCCGCCGACGGCGATCACCAGATTGCCGAGCCGATCGACGGTGGCGCTGCTGCCGGGATCGAGCAGCACCGTCGTGTCGAGCTGGGTGACGATGGCCGGGCCGGGAATGGCGGCGCCGACGCCCAGCGCCTCGCGGGCGTAGAGCGCGGTGTCGAGCCAGGCACCGTCGAAATAGACCTGCCGGCTCCCTTGCGGCACCGGCGCCGCTCCGTCCGTCGCGGCCGGCGCGAAGGTCGCGAGGTCGAGCCGGGTGCGGCGGCCGATCACCGTCGTCCGCAGGTTGGAGAGGATCGGGGTCATCTCCGTCAGCTCGATGTCGAAGCGTTCCTTGTATCGGCCCTCCAGGCTGCGCCGCACCTGGGCGGCGTCGAACGGGCGGGCGACCGCGACCCGCATGACGTGGCTCTGGCCGCGATAGAGCAGGTCGGCCTCGTGCGCCACGCCGATCTCGTCGACCGGCACGTCCTCTTCGTCGATCAGGCGGCGGCCCTGCGCCTCCTGCTCGGCGTAGATCGCATCCATGGCGGCCGCGTCGGCCTCGCCCAGCGGGACGCCGATGGTGCGCACGAAGTCGTGGCGCAGGTCGGCCAGGATGCAGCCGAGCGCCGACGTCAGCCCCGGGAAGCGCGGCACCAGCACGGTCGGCACACCGAGCTCGCGGGCGAGCGCCACGGCGTGCAGCGGCCCGGCACCGCCGAACGGAAAGAGAGCGAAGTCGCGCGGGTCGTAGCCCTTCTCGATCGACACCAGCCGGATCGCGCTGGCGAGATGGTTGCTGGCGATGGTGATGATCGCGGCGGCCGCCTGGATGGCGTCCA
>JADZBA010000399.1 GCA_020852355.1 Alphaproteobacteria bacterium | reverse complement strand
TGCTGACCGCGACCCACTACGGGCCGCCCGAGCCGATGACCGAGGCGCCGACCTTCCCCTTCTTCGGCAAGCCATACCTGACCATGCCGTTCAACGTGACCGGGCAGCCGGCTGCCGCCGTGCCCTGCGGCTTCTAGTCCGGCGGCATGCCGATGAGCCTGCAGATCGCCGGCAAGCCGTTCGCCGACGACCTCGTGCTGGCCGTGGCGCACGCCCTGGAGACCGCGATCGGCGACCGCACCACGCGACCGCGGCTATAGTTCCCGCTCTCGCCCCCGTCGCGTGAAGAGGCATCGCGTCATGAAGGTCTGCATCATCGGCACCGGTGGGACGATCTCCTCGCTGGGCCACGGGCCGCTCGACTACATCGATTATGCCGATACCGGCGAGAAGCTCGATCCCGCCGGCCTGCTCGCGCGTTTTCCGGAGGTGGCGGGGCTCGGCGAGATCATCCCGGTGCCGTGGAAGGCCATCGGCAGCATGGACATCGGCGTCGGCGACTGGCTCGACCTGCTGCGGCTGATCGACGACCTGCCGCGCCGCCACCCCGACCTCGACGGCATCGTGGTGACGCACGGCACCGCGACGCTGGAGGAGACCGCCTATTTCCTCAACCTGACCGTCAAGGTCGACCTGCCGGTCGTGCTGGTGGGGGCGCAGCGCCCGGCCTCGGCGCTGGGCACCGACGCCGGACCCAACCTGCTGCACGCGGTGCGCGTGGCGGGCAGCGCCGAGGCCCGCGGCCTCGGGGTGCTGGTCCTGCTCAACGACGAGATCCATGCCGCGCGCGAGGTGACGAAGACCTCGACCCTGCGGCTGCAGACCTTCCGCTCGCCGGACTTCGGACTGCTCGGGCACGCCGACGCGGACCGCGTCGTCATCTACCGCCGGCCGACGCGCCGCCACGCGCCGGACACCCCCTTCGACGTGCGCGGAAGCGACGGCCTGCCGCGGGTCGACATCGTGCCCAGCTACGCCGGCGCCGACGGCGCGGCGATCGCCGCCTTCCTCGCGGCCGGCGCCAAGGGATTGATCGTGGCCGGCCTCGCGCCCGGCTTCGTGCCGCCGGGACAGCGCGATCCGCTCGACGCCGCGGTGGCCGCCGGCATCCCCGTGGTCATGTCGACGCGCTCGGGCAGCGGCCGGGTGGTGCCGCGCGAGGCGCTGCGCCGGCGCGGCTGGCTCGCCGCGGACTCGCTGACGCCGCAGAAGGCCCGCATCCTGCTGATGCTGGCGCTCGCCCAGACGCACGACCCCGCGACGATCCAGGCGCTGTTCGACGGCTGCTGACGCGCCGGCCGACCGCAAAGGCGCCGACCGCGCCGCAGAGGCGGGCCTTATGGCGTTGTCCGACGCCGGTCGATAGGGTAGGTCTTGCGCCCGCTCCGTCGGCGTCGACGAGACCCAGTATGCTCGTCAGGCCATTCCGGCAGGCCTCGTGCACGACGCCCGGTCGGGGAATCGTGGGGGGTCGCTACGGTGAACAGCATCACACGCCGGCGCGCGATCGCGCTGCTGACCGCTCTCGCAATCCTGCCGTCCGGCGTAGCCCTCGCCGTCGGCGGGCGCGCGGACGGCCGGCCGAAGGAGTTCCGGATCGGCTTCCAGAAGATCGGCGTGCTCGTCGTCGCACGACAGCGCAGGGCGATCGAGAGGCGGCTGGGCGGTCTCGGCATCGCCGTGAAATGGGTGGAGTTCGCTTCCGGGCCGCCCCTCCTGAAGGCGCTCGATGCCGGCCGGATCGATTTCGGCTTCACCGGCGACACGCCGCCGATCTTCGCGCAAGCCGCGGGTGCGCGCCTCGTCTACGTGGCCGCACTGCCGTCGAACGGCGCCGGGGAGGCGGTCATCGTCAGGTCGGATGGCCCGATCCGGGCACTGGCCGACCTCAGGGGCAAACGGATCGCCTTCACCGCGGGCTCGAGCGCCAGCAACCTCACCATCGTCGCCCTGGAGAAGGCCGGCCTGGGGCTGGGCGACGTCACCCCGGTGCATCTCGACCCGGCCGCCGCCCGCGCGGCCTTCGCGGCGGGCAGCATCGATGCCTGGACCATCTGGGACCCGTTCCTCGCCATGGCGCAGCAGCGCTTTCGCCCGCGGGTGCTCGTCACGTCGGCGGACATATTGCAGGTCAACACATTCTTCATCGCCAACCGTGGCTTCGCCGCCCGTCATCCGAGCGTGCTCGTGGAGGTCCTCGATGCCCTGGCCGAGGCCGCGCGCTGGGCGGAGGCCAACCACGACAAGGTCGCCCGGGCGCTGGCCGAGGTCACGGGGATCGGGCTCGCCGCCCAGACCGTGGCGGCGGGACGGGCGCATTTCGCCGTCTTCCCGCTCGACGATGCGATCGTGGCGCGCCAGCAGGCGACGGCCGATCGCCTGTTCCGTCTCGGTCTCATTCCCGCGGCGATCGCCATCCGCGACGCCGCCTGGAGCCCACCCCGGAACTGACGCTCCCGCCCTCCCCGCCGCGATCGACGCGCGGGGCGGGAAGGCCGGATTCTTGCACGGCCGGTCCGCGACACGCGGGCGGGCGACGGTTCCCGGCCCGCGTCCGCCCACGAGGAGTGCACGATGCCGGATTCCCTGCTCCACGAACGTCCATCCGCCCTGGGAGCGGCCGCCAAGATCGACACGGTGTTCCCCGAGCCGGGCGCCGCCGAGCTGCCGGTGCAGCCGACGATCGAGCTGGAGCGCCTCTACCGCAAGCAGCGGCTGGCCGCCTCCTATCGCCTGTTCGCCCGCTACGGCTTCGAGATGGGCGGGGCCGGCCACATCACGGCGCGCGATCCCGAGCTGACGGACCATTTCTGGGTCAACCCGTTCGGCGTGCATTTCAGCCGGATCCGCGTCTCCGATCTGATGCTGGTCAGCCATACGGGCGAGATCGTGGTGCCGCCGGCGCGCGCCAGGGCGCGCCTCAACCGCGCCGCCTTCGCCATCCATTCCGAGCTGCACAAGGCGCGGCCCGACGTGATCGCCGCCGCCCATTCGCACTCGCTCTACGGCAAGGCGTGGTCGGCGCTCGGCCGGCTGCTGGAGCCGCTGACCCAGGACGACGCGGCCTTCTTCGAGGACCATGCCCTGTTCGCCGAGTTCTCCGGCGTCGTCCTCGACACCAGCGAGGGCGCCAAGATCGCCGCGGCGCTGGGGCCGATGAAGGCGGCGATCCTGCAGAACCACGGCATCCTGACCGTCGGCCGCTCGGTCGAGGCGTGCGTCTGGCGCTACCTCGCCATGGACAACGCCTGCCACGCCCAGCTCCTGGCGCGCGCTGCCGGGCCGACCAGGCCGATGCCCGACGACGTCGCCCGCCACACCCGCGGCCAGGTCGGCAACGACATCGGCAACTTCTACTCGTTCCAGCCCTACTGGGACGTGGTCACCGAGGAGGAGCCCGACCTCTTCGACTGACCGGCGCCCCGGGGAAGCGACCCGCGCGAGGGAGACGCGCGGGTCGCCCGCTGCCGTGCGCGTGAGGCGGCGTCCGATGAGGCGCGCCTGAGAAGGGGGGACCACCATCGCCTTGCGGTGATCCACACCGGCGTCCGATGCTGGCTGGCCGCGCGGACTCGCGCCCGGCGCAACGGAGACCGGAAATGGCCGACAGGCTCGCTCTGAAATCACTGACCGCTTCCGATCTGACGTTCTTCGAGATCCAGTTCCGTACGAGCAACGTCGGCAACCAGAAGAGCATTAACCTTAATGGCGATGTCTTCGTCGACGAACTTTATCCCGTTCTGTCTCCTCTTGCGAAAGAACAACGTGAAATAACTATTGGCTTGCCCATCAAGATATTTGGTCCGGCTGCCGCTGGAGAAGAATTAATACAGCGCAAGATCGTCACGGGACGTAATTATAAGAACTGGAGACTAAACGGCGAATTTGTCAAAGACCCAATCGGTCAGGCGGGCCGCTTTGACTGGCTGAGCGTTGGCGATCTCGCTGTCATGGGATTCGACGGTCTTGCTGAGCCGCGCGCACTGACACTGGTGTTGCTCGCCCAGAGCGCCGGGCAGGATACTGCGCTCCATCGCGATCTGGCCGACCTCATCCCTGGGGGCAGGAAGACCATGGTGTCGGTGACGGCCGAGCGCCTGATGGTGGCGCTGCAGGATACCGACACACCCCAGGATCACCCTCTCTGGGCGCTCGCTCGGGATCAGGAGGTGGAACAGGCCCTTGAGGACGCAGCTCTCGGGGGCGCCGGAGGCGTCAGTCGGCTACTCCATCGCCGCAGGATCCGGCCGGTATCCCCCACGGAGCTTAGAGCCCGTTTGGAAAATCGGCTAAGGGGATTCCCGTCGAGTGGTGGATGTGATTCACACTCTGGATGTGGACGCCAGAGCAGCGAGGCCGCATGGCCCGGATCGCCCGCAAGACGAAGCGTTACCGGTCCGATCTGACGGACGAGGAATGGGAGCGGATCGCGCCGCTGATGCCGGTGCCGGGTCGGCGAGGCCGGCCGCGGGAGGTCGAGTTCCGCGAGGTGATCAACGCGGTGCGCTACCTGGTGCGGTCG
>JADZBA010000398.1 GCA_020852355.1 Alphaproteobacteria bacterium | reverse complement strand
CACGCCGGCGGCCATGCGCACAGCGTCGAATGCCGGCAGGAGGGCCGGCTCGTCGGCGGCCTCTACGGGCTACGGATCGGCGGCGCCTTCTTCGGCGAGAGCATGTTCTCGCGCGTCTCCGACGCCAGCAAGGTGGCGCTCGTCCACCTCGTGGCGCGCCTGCGCCGGGGCGGCTTCCGGCTGCTCGACACCCAGTTCGTGACGCGGCACCTCGCATCCTTCGGGACGATCGAGGTGCCGCGCGCCGAGTACCACGCCCTGCTGGCCGACGCGGTCGCCGTCGCTCCCTCGTTCCCGCGCGCGATGACCGATGCCGAGGCGCTGGCGATCGCCGCGGGTCAGCGCCCGCTGTAGTCGGGCGGCCGCTTGGCCCGGAAGGCGGCCAGGCCCTCGCGGAAGTCGTCGCTGCCCCATACTGCCTCGGTGTCGCGCAAGGCCCGGCCGGCGCGCTCCGTCGGGCCCTTGGGAATGACCTCGCCGACGAAGCGCTTCAGGGTGGTCAGCACCATCGGCGCCATGCCGGCCAGCTTGCGCGCCCATTCCTCGGCGGCGGCGACGTGCTGCCCCTCGGGCACCACGCGGTTGACGAAGCCGACCTCGTAGGCGCGGGCCGCCGTCATCGTCTCGCCGAGCAGCAGGAACTCCATCGCCACCTTGTGCGGGATGCGGGCGGCGAGCGAGCTGATCAGGCCGCCGGTGAAGCCGAGCTTGGCCTCGGGATAGATGAAGCGCGCGCCCTCGGTCGCGACGCACAGGTCGCACATCTGCACCAGCACGACCGCGCCGCCGACGCACCAGCCCGATACGGCGGCGATCAGCGGCTTCTCCACCTCGATGCCGACTCCCGGCATGAAGCGGCGCAGCTCCGGCGGCGCGTCGAGGTCGGCGCCGCCCGAGAAGGCCTTGGCGCCGGCTCCGGTGATGATGGCGACGCGGTCGTCGGCGGCGTTGAAGCGGCGGAAGGCGGCGGCCAGCCCGACGGCGACCGCCTCGTTCAGCGCGTTGGCCTTCTCCGGCCGGTTGATGGTGATGATCGCGACGCGGTCGCGGGATTCGTAGAGCACGGCATCGCTGCCGCCGGCATCGGGCATGGCCAGACCTCGTCGCTTCGGTGTCGTCCCGGTTCTATCCCGTGGCCGGTCCCGCGTCGACGGCACCGGCGCCGAGGATATCGTCGACGAGGCGGCGTGCGCCGCCCTTGGCGTTGCCCTTGAAATGGACGAGCACGCGCCGGCGCAGCTCGGCCGCGGGCGGCACGGCGTCGGGATCGACGGCGAGGTTGAAGGGATCCTCCGGCAGGAAGGCCAGGGTCGCACCGGGACCGAAGCGGCGCGGCTCCGGCGACGCCGTGCCGCGGAAGCGGCGCCAGCCCGCGAGTGCCGCGAGCGCCACCTGGTCGCCGTACCATGCCGGCAGCGCCACGCCGTGCAGCCGCGCGAAGGCGGCGGCGAGGGCGCGATCCCCCGCGATCGCGTCGTGGCAGGCGAGCGCGCGATCGAGGATCCATGCGGCGCCCGGCGTGGCACGGGCGAAGAGGACGCCGCTGTTGATCGGCATGGCGGGATAGCCACGCCGCCAGGTCAGCCCCACGGAGAACGGCGCATGGAAGGCGGTCTCGGGCGAACGGCAGACGACGACGTCGGGATCGACGAAGACGGCGCCGGCGCGATCGGTCGCCGCGAGAGGGTCGCGATAGGCGCGCAGCCGGTCGGGCATCAGCCGCTCGGGCGCGATCTCGGCGCGTACCACCAGATCGGCCCCCAGCGCGTCCGGCAGCGCCGTCGCGCGGTTGGTCAGCAGCACCCGGCGCATCGCCGGCGCGGCGGCGCGAGCCGCCGCGAAGCAGCCGCGGATCAGCGCGTGGTAGGCGGCGGCATCGGGCGGCGGGCCGGCGGCGGGGTCGGACGTCATCCCCGGCGGGCGGGCCACGAAGCAGACCGCGAGATCGAGGTCGGCCGCTTGCGGCGCCGTATCCTCGGCGGCCGGGTCGAACGGCGGCGGCGGCGGACCCGCGGCCCAGTCGCGCGCGACGGCCGGCCCCCAGGCGGCGAGCCAGCGCACCATCGGGTGGTCGGGATGGCGCGCGGCGTGGTCGGCGACGACGGCCAGCCCGTGGTCGACGTCCTCGCCCTGGAGCAGCCGGCGGAAGGTGCGGCGCAGCCCCTCCGCCTCGTCCTTGCCCAGCCAGGCGAAGCGGCGCGCCGGGCTATCGGCCCTGGTCATTGCCGCGTCCGGCGTCGTCGTGGCCGTGACGGCTCGAATAGAAGACCAGCGCCATCAGCCCGCCGCCGATCGCCAGCGAGAAGAACACGCCGAGGCCGAGCGCGATCCAGCCGTGGAGGCCGAGCGAGGTGTCGCCCATGCCGGACCAGACGGCGACCGCCGCCATCCCGGCCAGGGCCAGCAGGCCGAGGAGGGCGGCCGGCAGCAGAAGGCGGTGCATGGCGCGACCTTTCTCCAGATGGGTATCCACCCATGGACGACCGGTGCCGCGGTTGCAAGGACGATCGGCCGCGCGTTGCGGTCGCAGGCCGCCTCGGGTGTAATCGCCGGCGTGACGCGATCCGCATTCCTGCGAGTCCTGGCGCTCGTCGCCGTCGTCCTGGCCGCCGTCCCCGCCCGGGCGGGCGAGGCCGTCGACCTGGAGCTGGTGCTGGCCGTCGACGTCTCCGGCTCGATCGACCGTGAGGAGGCGCGGCTGCAGCGCGAGGGATATGTCGCGGCCCTGGTCGATCCCGAGGTGCTGCAGGCGATCCGCGGCGGGCCGCTGGGCCGCATCGCGGTCACCTACTTCGAATGGGCCGGCTACCGCCATCGGCGGCTGCTGGTGGAGTGGCAGGTCATCCACGACCGCGCCAGCGCCGAGCGGTTCGCCGCCCGCCTGGCGGCGGCTCCCGTCGGCACCGGCGTCAGCACCTCGATCAGCGGCGCCATCGAGTTCGCGCTGCCGCTGTTCGGCGCCGCCGGGCAGGCGGGCGAGCGCCGGGTCATCGACATCTCGGGCGACGGCCCGAACAACGACGGGCCCAACGTGGAGGCTGCGCGCGAGGCTGCGCTGGCGATGGGGGTGACGATCAACGGCCTGCCGATCCTCAACGACCGTCCCAACGTCGCCGCCTTCCCCAACCTCGACGACCTCGACGACTATTACGCGGGCTGCGTCATCGGCGGCCCCGGCGCCTTCATGGTGGTGGCCGACGGCTTCGATAGCTTCGCTGCCGCGATCCGGCGCAAGCTCATCCTGGAGATCGCCGCCGTCCCGCCGCCCGCCCTGCGCATCGTCCCTGCCGCCGCCCGCCGCGACGCCCCGGCGGTGCGTGCCGCCTACGCCGGCGGCTGCGACGTCGGCGAGCGCCAGCTCCGCGACTATTTCCGCCGCCGCGGAGTCGACTGAACAGCGCGACCGGGCCCGCCTGTTACGAGATGTTCGAGGGGTGGCGCGGCGCGGTCGACGGGCCGTGGCCGTCGGGCGGCGGCAGCGCCCGCACGAAGGCGGCCAGGGCGTCCTTGGCGTGGCCCTTGAAGTGGATCAGCACGCGATCCTCGATGTCAGCGGTGCCGGCGGCGTCGACCGCATGGTTGAAGCGCGTGCAGGGCAGGAGGCCCAAGGTGGCGCCGACGCCGAAGCGTCGTGGCTTCACGACGGGCGCCCCGAAGCGGCGCCATCGGGCGAGGGCGGCCAGCGCCACCTGATCGCCGTACCACGCCTCCAGCGGCCGGCCGAAAAGGCGGCGGAAGGCCGCGGCGATCCTCGGCTCGGCGCAGATCGCGGCATAGCAGTCGAGCGCACGATCGAGCAGCCACAGGGCGGCCGCGTTGCGCCGGGCGAAGACGACGCCGCTGTTGATCGGCATGGTCAGCGGGCTGCGCCGCCAGGTGAGGGCGAGGCTGAAGGGCGTGGCGAAGGCTTCGGCCGGCGAGCGGCAACACACGACGTCGGGATCGATGAAGACGGCCCCGGCGCGATCGGGCGGCATCTCGGCGACGTGCCGGCGGTAGGCGGCGATCCGGTCGCCCATCAGGGTTTGCGGATAGATGGCGTCGCGCACGACCCGGTCGGCGCCGAGGTCGCCCGGCAACGGCGTGTCGTCGTTGCTGATCAGGATGCGGCGCGCCGCGGGCGCCGCCCGCCGCGCCGCCGTCAAGCAGTCGCGGATCAGCCCGTGGCGCTCGGCCAGGGTCATCGGCGGGTGCATCTCGCCGCCGGTCATGGTCGGCGGCGGCGGGGGGAGACGGATGAAGCAGGTGACGATATCGAGTCCGGCGTCGTCGACCGGCGTCGCCTCGGCCGCGGGATCGAAGGCGGGCCGCACGATCCCGGCGGTCCAGTCGCGTACGCAGACCAGACCCCAGGCGACGGTACGGACCGTCTCCAGCCGGTCGGCATGGCGGCGCTCGAACGCGTCGAGGTCGGCGACCGCCTGGGCCTCGCCGCCGAGCAGGCGGCGCAAGATTGCGTCGAGGAGTGCGCTGTCCTCGGGCGACATTCCCTATCCCAGCGGCACCCGGTCGGCCAGCGGCTCGCCGCCGTAGAAGCGCCGCACGTTGGCGAAGATGTCGGCCATCTTCATGCGCATGGCGTCGCGCGTGCCGGGCGAGTTGTGCGGCGTCAGCACGACGTTGTGCAACTTCGCGAAGGGCGTGGGATGCGCCGGCGGCTCGACCTCGAAGACGTCGAGGCCGGCACCGGCGAGATGGCCCGACTCCAGCGCCGCGACGAGGGCCGCCTCTTCGACCACCGGCCCGCGGGCGCAGTTGATCAGGATGGCGCCCGGCTTCATCAGGCCGATCGTCTCGCGGTTCATCATGTGGAAGGTCTGCTCGGTCAGCGGCACATGCAGGCTCAGCATGTCGACGCGCGCCAGCAGCTCGCGGAACGGCGTCCGCGTCACCTTCAGCGCCCGCTCCACCTCCTCGGGCATGGCGAGGACGTCGTGGTAGAGCAGCGTGACGCCGAAGCCCTGAAGGTGGGCCGCCAGCTCCTTGCCGATGCGCCCCAGGCCGACGATGCCGACCGTCATGCCGTGGAGCTGGCGCGACTCTGCGCGCATGTCGTTGGCGTGCCAGACGCCGCGGCGCAGCTCGGCGTCGAGGAAGGGCAGGCGCTTGCACACCGCCAGCATCATCATGACCGCATGCTCGGCGACGCCGACGCTGGTGCCGCCCGGCGCGATGGCGAGGGCGATCTGCCGTTCGCGCAGCGCCTCGACGTCGACCGTGTCGTGATAGCCGACCCCCTGGTGCTGCACCAGGCGCAGCCGTCCCGCCGCCGCGATGAAGCGCCGGTCGAGGCGGGTGCCGCCGACGATGACCACCTCGGCGTCGCGGATCTTCGCCAGCCGCTCCGCCTCGTCGCCGGTCTCCAGCGTCACCAGCTCGTAGCCCTCGGGCATCTCGGCGCGCACGAGCTCGTAGAGCTCGGGGTTGGCCTGGATGAAATAGAGGACCTTCGGACGCGGAGCGGGCTCGGCCATGACGGCTCCCGGGCGTGCGGGGAAGGGGGAAGTACGCCGGGCGGCGCGGCGCCCGAGCCCCCCGCGGATCGGGAATCCGTGGGGGAAAACCGCTGGTCGGAGTGAGAGGATTCGAACCTCCGGCCCCTGCCTCCCGAAAGCAGTGCTCTACCAGGCTGAGCTACACTCCGAACCGGCGGAGGCGCCTTATAGCGGGATGGCGGTGACGCCGCAAGGCAAAGGCGCAGCGCGCCGGCCGATCATTCCGCCGCCGTCGCCACGATGGCGCGCGACGGCCGCGCCGAGGTCGGAAGCGATGGAGGCCGCCGTCACCGCCGTGGCGAAGGCGTGGCCGAGCCCGGCCGGCACATTCGGCCGCCACCGCCCGGCCGCAGCGCCGGGTGCCGAGCGCGGCGGGGCCCGCCTACTTCGCGGGCGTCTCCTGATAGAGCACGCTCGACCACGCCCCGTTCCGGCGCGCATAGGTGCTCACCGACGAGACCGTGGCGGTCGCCGGCTTGGCGTTCTTCAGGCCGCCCGTATAGGTGACCTTGTAGAGCAGTGCCGCGACGTCGGGGCTCACCATCACGATCTCGGAGTTCTTCTCGACGGCGTAGGCGACGAGATCGTAGTCGGGGATGATCGCGAGATACGCGCTCTTGGTGTAGCGGGTCCCGTCTCCGAAGATCAGCACCGCGTCATCGGCAAGGTAGGATCGCATCGCTGCGACGTCCCGGTCCTTGATGTGCTGCCAACTGGCGATCTCGAGCGCCAGGAGATGGTCGTGGAGCCCGGCGCGATCGCCGTACGGGTCGGCCGGGACCGACGTACAGGCGCCGAGGGCGAGCGCCCCCAGGACGAGCATTCGTGCGACGAGCGTACGCCTTCCAACCATGACTGCCTCGCTGTTCGGATGATCGACGAATCGTCGGACGCCCGCCCGATGGCGGGTCGGCGGCTTCCCGCGGCGGGCGGCCCTCTCAGAACCCCCGCTCGACGCAGAAGGCCACCACCATGTCCAGCGCCTCCCGAACCGGCCCCGGCGGGAATCCGGACAGCGCGCGGCGCGCCTCCGCGCCGTAGGTCCGCGCCCGCTCCATCGTCGCCTCCAGCGCGCCGTGGCGGCGCAGCAGGGACTGGGCGCGGGCGAGGTCGGCCTGGGTCTGCTCCTGCTCCTCCAGGGTACGGCGCCAGAAGGCGCGCTCCTCGTCGTCGCCCTGGCGGATCGCCAGCACGATCGGCAGCGTGATCTTGCCGTCGCGGAAGTCGTCGCCGACCGTCTTGCCCAGCTCCGCCTGGCGCGCCGAATAGTCGAGCATGTCGTCGACGAGCTGGAAGGCGATGCCGAGGTTGAGGCCGTAGGCCTCCATGGCGTCGGCCTCGGCGGCGGGACGGCCGGCGACCACCGGGCCGATGCGGCAGGCCGCAGCGAAGAGCTGCGCCGTCTTGGCGCGGATGACGGCGAGGTAGGCCTCCTCGGTCGTCGAGATGTCGTTCGACGTGACGAGCTGCAGCACCTCGCCCTCGGCGATCACCGCCGATGCGTGCGACAGGATGCGCAGCACCTCCAGCGAGCCGTCGGCGACCATGAGCTGGAAGGCGCGGCTGAAGAGGAAGTCGCCGACCAGCACGCTCGCCTTGTTGCCCCAGAGCGCGTTGGCGGTCTTGATGCCGCGCCGCAGGTCGCTCTCGTCGACGACGTCGTCGTGCAGCAGGGTGGCGGTGTGGATGAACTCCACCGCCGCCGCCAGCGCCACGTGCCGCTCGCCGCGATAGCCGCAGAGCTGGGCGGCGGCCAGCGTCAGCATGGGCCTGAGGCGCTTGCCGCCGGCCGCGACGATATGCCCGGCGAGCTGCGGGATCAGCGCGACCGGGCTCTGCATGTTCGCGACGATGTGGTGGTTCACCCGCACGAGGTCTTCGCCGACGAGGCGCGCCAGCGGCTCCAGCGACGGCTTCTCCTTGGACTCCAGGGCGGCGGCGACGGCCAAAACGGATCCTCGACGGCTTGACGGTACGTTCCGCGACCGAGCATAGAAGCAGGGCCGGCTCGGTCAAGCGACGCCGCGGTGCGCCCGCAACCCGTTGAAGAGCGATGGCGTGAAAGAGCTCTTGCGCACGAACGACGTGGTGCGATTGTCCTGGCTGACGGCGCTGCTCGCCGATGCGGGCATCGACGCAGTCGTGCTCGACGCGCATGCGAGCCTGGTGGAGGGGAGCATCGGCGCCATCCAGCGCCGGCTCATGGTCGACGGCGACGACTTCCGGGCGGCACGCGCGGTGCTGGATGCCGCCGGCGAGGCGCTGCCGCCGCCCTGACCCGAGACCCCGGCGTGACGACCTGCGAGATCGGCGGAAAGGAAAGAGGCCCGGCATGAGCGAACCGATCGAGACCACCGACGACGCGCTGCTCGACGGCAAGGTGCGCCTGCGCCAGCCGAAGGAGGGCTACCGCGTCGCCATCGATCCGGTGTTCCTCGCGGCGTCGGTGCCGGCCGCCCCCGGCGATACCGTGCTCGACGTCGGCACCGGCGTCGGCGCGGCCGCCCTCTGCCTCGCCTGGCGCGTGCCGGCCTGCCGCGTCGTCGGGCTGGAGGTGCAGCGCGCGCTGGGCCAGCTCGCCAGCCGCAACATCGACGCCAACGGCGTCGGCGACCGGGTCTCGGTCATCATCGGCGACCTGCAGCGGCCGCCGCCGCGCCTCGCCCCGGCCAGCTTCTCCCACGTCATGGCGAACCCGCCCTACATGGAATCCGGCCGTGTCGACCCGGCCCCCCACGCCGGCAAGGCGGCGGCAACGGTGGAGGGCGAGGCCGACCTCGCCGCCTGGGTGCGCTTCGCGCTGCTGATGGCCAAGCAGAACGGCACGGTCACCTTCATCCATCGCGCCGACCGGCTGGACGCCCTGCTGGCGCTGCTCGCCGGCCGCCTCGGCGACATCGCCGTGCTGCCGCTGTGGCCGGCGCCGGAGAAGCCGGCCGTGCGCGTCCTCGTCCAGGGCCGGCGCGACGCCGGCGGACCGATGCGGCTGCTGCCGGGCATCGTCCTGCACCGGGCGGACGGCGGCTTCACGCCGGCGGCGACCGCGGTGCTGCGCTCGGCCTCGGCGCTGCCGCTCTGAGCGGCGGGACGGGGCAGGAGGGCCGACCGGCATGTGGCTCGCACGGCTGAAGGCCCGCATCGGGCTGCCGCAGCGGCCGGTGGTGCCGGTGGTGCGCCTGCACGGGGTCATCGGCCGCATCGGGCCGCGGCAGGCCGGGATGACGCTGGCCGACCTCGCCCCCGCGCTCGACCGGGCGTTCGCCTGGCCGGGGGCGCGGGCGGTGGCGCTGACCATCAACTCGCCCGGCGGCTCGCCGGCGCAGTCCGCCCTCATCGCCGGCCGCATCCGCGACCTCGCCGCCGACGGCGGCCTCCCCGTCCTCGCCTTCGTCGAGGACGTCGCGGCGTCGGGCGGCTACTGGCTGGCGCTGGCCGGCGACGAGATCCGCGTCAGCGAGGCGAGCCTGGTCGGCTCGATCGGCGTGATCGCCGCCGGCTTCGGCTTCCCCGAGGCGCTGCGCCGCCTCGGCGTCGAACGGCGGGTGCATACGGCCGGCGAGCGCAAGTCGCTCTGGGACCCGTTCCAGCCGGAGAAGCCCGAGGACGTGGCGCGGCTGGCGGCGATCCAGGCCGATCTGCACCGCGTCTTCGCCGCCGCCGTCCAGTCGCGCCGCGGCGAGCGCCTGCGCGGCAGCCCGGAGCTGCTCTTCTCGGGCGAGGTCTGGGTCGGCGCGCGCGCCGTCGAGCTCGGCCTCGCCGACGGCACCGGCGAGGTGCGCGCGGCCATGCGTGCGCGCTTCGGCAGGAAGGTGCGCCTGCCGGTAGTCAATCCCGAGCGGCGGCGCTGGCGCGTCTGGCCGCGCGTCGCCGCCGACCCGGCGGAGTGGGTGTCGTCGACGCTCGCAGCGGTCGAGGAGCGGGCCACCTGGACCCGCTACGGTCTCTGAGCGGGGTAGCGGGTGTTCGGATTCAGCCTCTCCAAGCTGCTCGCGCTCGTCGGCATCCTCGTTGCCGTGTGGGTGATCTTCCGCTGGATCGGCCGCCTCACCGCCGCTCCGCGGCCGGAGGGCGCGCCGCGCCCCCGCCAGCGCCAGGCCGGCGGCCCGCGCAAGACCGTGGCGGTCGAAGACCTCGTCGCCTGCGGCACCTGCGGCGCCTATGTCCCGGCGGTGGGCGCCCGCGGCTGCGGCCGCGCCGGCTGCCCCTATCCGGGATAGGGCGACCAGTCCGGCACGGCTCAGCCGATCGCGAACCAGGCGGCGATCGCTCCGATCTGCGCCTTGCGCGCGCCCTTGAGGTGCAGCACCCAGCGCCCCTCCAGCATGTCCGGGGTGAAGCGGCCGGGCGGCGGCGAGTAGTTCCAGGCGCTGTCCGGCAGCAGCAGGACGCGGGCGCCGGCGACCATGGATTCCGGAGCGAGGCCGCGGAAGAGCTGCGCCGACATCAGCGACGTCAGGGCGAACTGGCCGCCGCCCCAGGTGCGCACGTCGCCGATGCGCATCGTCGCGGCGGCGCCTCCGGCACCGGAAAAGGTGTTGCGCGCGCCCGACAGGAACGAATCGCCGGCGGCCGCGATGGCGGCGAAGCGCTCCAGGGCGGCATCGAAGAAGGCGACGGCGGCCGTGCCGTAGCGTGCCGCCATGACGCCGAAGTTGATCGCCGACAGGCGCCGGTCGGTCGGCAGGCCCCATTCGTCGAGCGCCGCGGGCGGCGGCTCCAGCGCCTCGGCGAGATAGGTCAGCGCCACGTCGAACGGTCGCTCGAACAGCGGCCCGAGCTCGCGCAGGGCGAGCGCGTCGGTGTCGAGGAAGACGGCGCCCGTGCCGTCCGCGGCGGCGGCGTGCTCCGCCAGGAAGTCGCGATAGGCCCGGGTGCGGCCGAGCTGCAGCGTCTCGGGCGTCCCCAGATCGCGCTCTTCGACGACGGCGCCGGGTATGCGGCCGCGCAGCCGGCCCGCGTCGTCGGTCAGCACGACGATGCGCGCCGCCGGCGCATGGCGCGCGACGAAGGCGGCCGCGATGCGCATGACGTAGAGCGGGTGCAGCGCCGCGGCCGGCGGCGGCAGGGTGCGCTCCAGCGGATGGGCGTCCAGCCAGCGATGACAGAAGACGACGTCGTAGCCCGCGGTCATGCGGTGATCCCGAACCAGCGGGCGACCGGTGCCATCCAGCTCTTCTTGTTGCCCTTGAGGTGGAGAATGAAGCGTCCGTCGAGCATCTCCGGGGTCAGCCGCTCCTTGGGCGTGAAGTTCCACGTCGCGTCGGGCAGCAGGACGATCGCCGCGCCGGCCACCGTGCAGCTCGCAGTGCGATTGGCGAAGAGGTGCTCGGAGAGCAGCGAGGTGAGGGCGAACTGGTCGCCGCCCCAGGTGCGGACGTCGGCGATGCGGTAGCGGCCCTTGCCGTCGCCGGTCCGGTAGCTGTTGCGTCCATCGGTCAGGAACGCCGTCCCCTCGGCGACGATCGCCGTGAAGCGATCGAGCGTGGCGTCGAGGAACGCGAGGCTGCGCGCATTGAAGCGGACGGCCATGACGCCGCTGTTGACCGGCGCGGGCCGCGCGTCGCGCGGCAGGCCCCAGCGGTCGAGGGCCACGACCGGCCGTTCGAGCGGGCCGCTGCGCACGGTCAGAGCCACGTCGAAGGACAGATCGAACAAAGGCGCGAGGTCGCGCAGCGCGAGCACGTCGGTGTCGACGAAGACCGCACCACAGGCGTCGCCGATCCCGATCTGCGCCGCGACGTAGTCCCGATAGGCCCGGATGCGGTCGAGCAGCAGGCCGGCCGGGTCCCCGGTCGGCCTCGCGATCACCGCGACGTCCGTGAGGCCGGCCAACCGGCCGACGTCGTTGGTGATGACGACCGGCCGTCCGCCGTGCGCCCGGTGGCGGACGAAGCCGGTGGCGAGGCGGATCATCGTCATCGCGTCGAT
>JADZBA010000397.1 GCA_020852355.1 Alphaproteobacteria bacterium | reverse complement strand
GTCACGCCGTCACGAACGCGTCCGCGAACGTGTCGTAGGGGCTGTCGGCCTGGCGCGTGTGGCCGTGGAAGCGGGTGTTGTGCAGCGTGTAGAAGCGCGGCTCGACGAGGTAGATGATCGGCACGTCCTCGACGAGCGTCTTCTGCATCTGGGCGAAGATGGCGAAGCGCTTGTCGCGCTCGACCGTGCGCATGCCTTCGAGGTAGAGGCGGTTGAGCTCGGGGTTGTAGTAGCCCGACGCGTTGCCGAAGGGGATGCCCCGTGCGGTCATGCCCTCCCAGGCGAGACGGCGCAGGCCGACCGCCGGGTCCTGGGTCAGGAACAGGGTGTTGACCGTCAGGTCGAAGTCGCGCTCGGTGTAGACGCGGCGGATGTTGGTGCCGAGGTCGCCCGACTCCAGCTTGATCTCGATGCCGATGCGCGCGAGCGCCTGGCGCAGGTACTCCGCCGTGCGGGCGTTCTCGCCGGTCTGCCCGAAGACGATTCGCAGGGGGAAGCGCATGTTGCGCTCCTTGCGCGGCAGCCCCGCCTCGTCGAGCAGGCGGTTGGCGCGCGCCGTGTCGAACGGCCAGGCCGGCACGTCCCTGGCGCGCCAGGGCGATTCCGTCGGCAGCACGCCCGGCGGCACGCCGGCCAGCCCGAACCAGACATTGTCGGCGATGAACTTCGAATCGATCGCCATGCGGATCGCCCGGCGCACCCGCACGTCCTTGAGCGGCCCGCTCTGGGTGTTGATCTCGGTGGCCAGCACGACGCCGAAGGCGTGGTAGCCGCGCGTCTCCACCTTGAGGTTGGGCACGGTGCGGATGCGCTCGACGTCGCCGGCGGCGACCGGGCTGAAGGGCGCGTACATCACCTCCCCCGCCTCGAAGGCGGCGGCACGGCTGCCGGCGTCGGCGACGAAGCGCGCGAAGATGCCGTCGAGGTGCGGCTTGCCCTTGTCCCAGTAGCGCGGGTTCTTCACCAGCTCGACATGCTGGCCCTTGCGCCACTCCTTGAACATGAACGGCCCGGTGCCGATCGGGGCGTTGAGCGCCGGGTTCTGCAGGATGTCGCCGGTGCCGAAGACATGCTGCGGCACGACCTGCGCGTTGTAGGAGTTGAGGAACGCGGGGATCGACGAGCTCGGCTCCGACAGGCGGAAGATGATCGTGTGGTCGTCGGGCGTTTCGCTGGCGACGACGTTGGCGAAGATCGCCCGGCCGCCGGGATGGAGCTTCTTCCACACCGATTCCATCGAGAACCTGACGTCGGCCGCGGTGAAGGGCTTCCCGTCGTGCCACACGACGCCGCGGCGCAGGTTGAACCGGATCGTCAGCCCGTCGGCCGCGAAGTCCCAGCTCTCGGCCAGCAGGGGCTTCAGACCCATCTCGTGGTCGTAGGCGATCAGCCCTTCCATCATCTTGGTGGAGAGGCAGGCGATCCACAGCGAGGAGTTCACGGCCGAGGTCAGCGACGGCGGCTCGACCGACATCAGCATGCGCAGCACGCCGCCGGCGACCGGTGCCGGCTCGGGCGCCTGGGCCCGGGCGGGGACGCGATGGGCCCCGGCGACATAGGCGGCGGCGGCCGAAGCGCCGAGAAGCACGGTCCTGCGGGTGACGGTCATCGTCGGGCCTCCTGCGGTCAGTGGGTGCGGGGCCGCTGCCAGCCCCGGGGCGGCGGAATGTCCGGGCTCTCGGCCAGCAGCTTCGACCAGACCTTGTCGGCGACCGCCTGGCCTTCCTCGAGCAGCGCCGGCTCGTCGAGGGTCGTGATGCGGCCGTCGCGCATCACCCACTCGCCGTCGACGACGACGTGGCGGACGAGGCCGGGATGGCCGTAATGGACGATGTTCGACACGACGTTGACGATCGGGCGCATCGACGGGTGGTCGAGGTCGAGCACGGTCAGATCGGCCTTCTTGCCGGCCTCGACGCTGCCGAGGTCGGCGAGCCGGCCGAGCGCCCTGGCGCCGTCCCGCGTCACGCTGTCGAGGATCGTCTGCGGGTCGGGGACGACGCCGCCGCCGTAGCTGCCGCGATGCACGATCGAGCCGATGTGCAGCGTCTGGAACAGGTCCTCGGTCATGTTGTCGGTGCCGAAGGCGATGGTGACGCCGGCGTCGCGGATCAGGTTGACGGGCGAGCGGTGCGGCCCCTTGCGCGAGGAGTTGGCGGGGCAGTGCGCCATGCTGACTCCGCGCTCGGCGAGCAGTCCGACATCGTCGGGCGTGCAGAAGGTCCAATGGGTGCCGGTCACGTCGGGGGCGGCCCAGCCGTGGGCATCGAGATATCCGGCCGGCGTCAGCCCGTGCGCCCGCTTCACCTGCTCGACCTCGCCGCGGCTCTGGGCGAGATGCACGGTGCGCGACAGCTTGTGCCTGGCGGCGAGCGCATTCAGCTCCCCCAGCATCCAGGGCGAGCAGTTGTCGGTCGCGTGCGCCGCCACCTGGCACTGCACCCGGCCGCCGTGGGTCCCGTGCATCGTCTCGATCAGCTCGGCGGCACGGGCGAGGAAGCCCTCGCCGAACGCGCGGTCGTAGCTGTAGCGGCCGTGCCGTATCTCCAGCAGCAGCGCGTCGGCGCAGTTCTCGGCGAGCCACAGCCGGAGGCCCGAGGCGGCCATCGCCTTGGCGAAGCCCGGCACGAAGCGGAAGTTCTCGACCAGCGTCGTGGTGCCCGAGCGGATCGCCTCCAGGCAGCCGAGCAGCGCCATGACCGAGCGGTCCGCGGGCGTCATGGCGAAGCTGATCGGCGACATGTAGCCGTAGACCGCGTCGCCGCCGAGATCCTCGACGCTGCCGCGCAGCACCGTCAGGACGGTGTGGGTGTGGCCGTTGATGAGGCCGGGCAGGATCGCCTTGCCTTTCAGGCGAACGCGCTCGAGCTCCGGGAAGCGGGGCAGCAGGTCGGTCGTCGGGCCGACGGCGGCGATGCGATCGCCGCGGATCGCGACCGCGGCGTCGCGCAGCACGGCGCGGGTGTCGTCGCAGGTGACGACCAGGGCGTCGGTCAGCAGCGCGTCCATGCTCAGGCCTCCAGGCCGATGCGCCCCGACGCGGCGGCGGCGATCAGGCCGGCCAGCACCGCGCCGCGCTCGGCGATCGAATGCACCTCGACCCACTCGCGCCGGCTGCAGCTATGGTGGCAGACGGGTCCCAGCCCATCCAGCGTCGGTACGCCGAGCGCCGCGGCGAAGCTGCCGTCGGACCCGCCGCGCGCCACCACCGAGGGGGCGGGCGCGCCCAGCGTCGTGCAGAACTCCTTGGCGAGCGCGTAGAGCGCCCGGGTGCCCGGATGGGTCGGAAAGGCGGGGCGGGCGAACCCGCCCGAGAGCGCGACCGTGACGCGCGGGTCGGGCGGCGGTCCTGCGACGATGCGCTCGATCGCGGCGAACATCGCGGCCGCGCTCGCGTCGTCGGGCGCGCGCAGGTCGACATGCATCTCCGCCTCGCCCGGCACGACCTGGCGGGCGGCACCGCCGCGGAAGATGCCGACCGTGGCCTGGTCGCCCTTCTCCATGTCGGTCAGGGCCTCGATCGGCGCCACCAGCGGCGCCAGGGCGGCGATCGCCGACGCACCGTCGGCCCGCGCCACGCCGGCGTGGGCGGTCACTCCCGTCGCGCGCAGGTAGGCGGCGCCCACCGCGCCGCGGCCGACGACGATGCCGCCGTCGGGCCGCGCCGGCTCCAGCGTCAGGCAGAGATCGGCGTTGCGGGCCTCCTCCTCGATCCAGGCGCGGCTCAGCGGGCTGCCCAGCTCCTCGTCCGGCACCACCAGGAAGACGATGCTGCCGAGGCCCGGCAGGCCGCGGCGCAGCAGCATGCCGAGCGTGAAGATGGCAGTGACCACCGCACTCTTCATGTCGCCGACGCCCGGGCCGGTGATGCGGTCGCGGTCGCGGGCGAACGGCCACTCGGCGACCGTGCCGGCCGGCCACACCGTGTCGGCATGGCCGAGAACGAGGAGGCGCGGCCCGTTGCCGAGCGTCATGCGCGCGGTCATCCGGTCGCCGCGGTCGGGCAGGGGCGCGCGCTCCACGGCGAAGCCGAGGTCGAGCAGCATGGCGGCGAAGACGTCGATCGTCGCGTTGACGCCGGCCGCGTGGTAGCTGCCGCTGTCGATGTTCACGACGCGCGCGATCGCGCCCAGGATATCGGGCAAGGCGGCGTCGAGCTCGGCGGCGTAGGCTCGTACATCGGTCATGGCGGGGCGGGGATGCTGTTGGCCTGCCCCATGCTACGGTCGTGCCAATCGGCGGGGAATGGAGAATCGCGAGTGCTGCAGACCCTGGTGGACCGGATCGGCGCCTCGTCGCGCCTGGGTGAGCTGTTCGCAGGGATCTGCGACACCGGCGGGCGCTTCGCCGGAACCGAGAGCGAGGTGCTGGCGCGCGAGTGGCTCGCGGCCCGCCTCGCCGAGGCGACCGGCCGCACGGTCGTGCGCGAGGCGATCCCCTCTCGCGGCTGGACGCGCGGCCCCTCGCGCGTGCGTGCCGGCGGCCGGGAGCTTCCCGCGCATGCGCTGGTGCGATCGCCGGCGACGCCGGCGGGCGGGCTGACGGCGACGCTGGTCGATCTCGGCCGCGGCGCGCCCGAGGACTTCGCGCGTGCCGGCGAGGCGGTGCGCGGCGCGATCGTCATGGTGCGCCACGAGCTGATGTTCGCGACCGGCCATATCCATCGCCGGCGCAAGTACGAGATGGCGCGGGCTGCCGGTGCCGCGGGCTTCCTCATCGCCTTCCACGAGCCGGGCGACCTCGTCGTCACCGGCTCGTCGGGCGACGGCGGACCCGGCCACATCCCGGCGGCCGGCATCAGCCGCGAGAGCGGCGCAGCACTCGCCGGCGCGCACGGGACACCGGTGACGCTCGAGACGTCGGGCGTGCTGCACGACGCCATTGCGGAGAATCTCTTCGCGACGATCCCCGGCAAGGGGCCGGAGGTCGTGGTGCTCTCCGCCCATCTCGACGGCCACGACCTCGGCGAGAGCGCGATCGACAACGGCACCGGGCTCGCCTGCGCGCTCGCGGTCGCCGAAGCGATGCGCGAAATCGTGCCCGGGCTGCGCCGCGGGCTGCAGGTGGCCTTCTTCACGATCGAGGAATGGGCGCTGATGGGCTCGCGCGAGCACCTCCGGCGCTTGGACCCGGCCGCCCGCGCGCGCATCGCCTTCGACGTCAATCTCGACTCGGTCGCCGGCGCCGACGGGCTCACGGCGCTGACCAGCGGCTTTCCCGGCGTCGCCGAGTTCGTGCGGGCGGCGACGGCGGGGTGCGGCCATGAGGTCGGCCTCCATGCCCCGTTCATGGGCAACTCCGACCATGCGAACTACGTGCGCGCGGGCATCCCGGCGCTGCGCCTGGTCGCCGGGTTCGACCAGCCGCGCTCGCCGTTCCGACTGCTGCTGACGGCCGGGGACACGCGCGACAAGGTCGCCCGGCACCAGCTCCGGGCGGCGGCCGCGGTGACCGCCGCCCTGCTGCTGGCCGCCTGCGACGGCGAGAGGCTGCCGCCGCACGTCGACGCGGCGACGGCGGCGGCGCTCGCCGGCGGGTGAAGCTACGCCTGCTCGGGAATCACCGCGGTCACGTCGATCTCGACCAGCATCTCCGGCAGCGCCAGGCCGGCGATGATGAGGCCGGTCATCACCGGATGGACGCCCTTCAGGTGCCGGCCGATGACGGGGTAGATGAGGCTGCGGTGAGCGCGGTCGAGAATGTAGATGTGGAGCTGGCAGATATGCTCCAGCCTGGCGCCGGCGTCGGCCAGCAGGACGTGCAGGTTCTGCATCGCCTGCTCGGTCTGCGCGGCCGGATCGCCGATGCCCTGCATCTTGCTGTTCAGGTCGAAGCCGGTCAGGCCGCGGAAATAGACGTGGCGGCCGGGCGCCGCCTTGACCACCCAGCAGACGTCATTGTCGAGGGCCTGGGGGCCGTAGACGTCACGCGTGTTGAATTTCCGCAGGCGTACATGCACCATCGAACTGGCTCCTCTCGCGTTGCGCGCGGGGGGGATGCACCCTCGGCGCCCGTCGCCGACGGCACGCCGGATGCATCAGGCCGTTGCGCTGCGCGGATCATACGGTGACGAGGGACCGATGACCTTCTCGCTGATCGGACGCTGTGCCCGGACCGGTCAGTTCGGTGCCGCCGTCTCGACCTCCAACATCGCTGTCGGGTCGCGCGTGCCCTTCTGCGCGCCACAGGTGGGGGCCGTGCTGACCCAGCACCGCACCGACCCGCGCCTCGGCCCGCGCGGTATCGAGCTGCTCCGCTCGGGCTGCTCGGCGCGCGAGACGATCGAGGCGCTGGTCGCCTCGACGCCGCACAGCGGCTGGCGCCAGCTCGCGGTGATCGACCGGGCCGGCCGCACCGCCTTCCACCACGGGGCGCTGGTGAAGCCCGAGCTGGCCGGGGCCGAGGCGCGCGACTGCGTCGCCATCGGCAACATCCTGGCCAGCGACGAGGTGCCCGCCGCGATGGCCGCGGCCTTCGCGGCCGACCCGGAGCCGCCCCTGGCCGAGCGCCTGCTGCGCGGGCTGGAGGCGGGACTGGCGGCCGGCGGTGAGCATGGCGAGGTCATGTCGGCGGCACTCCTGGTCGTCGAGCGCGAGGTCTTCCCGCTGGTCGACCTGCGCATCGATTCCCAGATCCGGCCGATCGCCGCCCTGCGCGCGCTGTGGACCGAATACCTGCCCTGGCTCGACGAGTTCGTCATCCGCGCCGTCGACCCGGACCGGGGAAAGGGCGTCGCATGACGCCGAAGAAGACCAACTGAACAAGGAACAGGGGAAATCGAGATGACGATGCTGCTCCGCCTCGCATTGCCCGCGGCCCTCGCCGCGGTGATCGCGCTGCCCGACCCCGCGGCCGCCCAGGGCGTCCTGCGGATCGCGGTCGGGACCAGCCTGAAGCTGCTCGACCCGGCCAAGACGACGACCGGCGAGGAGTACATCTTCGACAATCTCGTCTTCAACGGCCTGACGCGGATGCGCCCGGACCTCGAGGTCGAGCCGGAGCTGGCGGAGAGCTGGAGCTATACGCCCGACCTCAAGACGTGGACCTTCAAGCTGCGCAAGGGCGTCAAGTTCCATAACGGCCGCGAGATGACGGCCGACGACGTCATCGCGACCTACAAGCGCATCCTCGACCCGGCGACCGGCTCGGGGCCGCGGTCGAACTACGAGATGATCGACGCGATGGAGGCGCCCGACCCGTACACGGTCGTGTTCCGCCTGAAGTACGCCTATGGCGGCTTCGCCGACATCCTGTCGGATCGCCAGGTGAAGATCCTGCCGCGCGATCTGTTCGACCAGATGGCGACGGCACCGGTCGGCACCGGCCCGTTCGTCTTCAAGAGCTATACGCCGGGCGACCGGCTGATCCTCACCAAGAATGCCGCCTACTTCGAATCCGGGCAGCCGAAGCTCGACGGCGTCGAGCTGCGTATCATGCCGGAGATGAGCGTGCGCATCGCGGCGCTGCAGGCGGGTGACATCGACGTGCTGTGGGAGCTGCCGCCGGAGCAGGTGAAGCCGCTGAAGTCCAACCCGGCACTGCGCGTCGACAGCGTCGCGACGGCGTCGTGGGATGCGGCGATCATGAACAACGCCATCCCGCCCTTCAACGACCCCAGGGTGCGCAAGGCCTTCCACCTCGCCGTCGACAAGCGCGACGTCGTCGAGCTGACGCTGTTCGGCGAGGGCGCGCCGACGATCAGCCCGATCCCGCCGACCCATCCTTTCTTCGCCAAGGACGTGCCGGTGACCAAGGCCGATCCCGTGGCGGCCAAGCGCCTGCTGCGCGAGGCGGGGCATCCCAACGGCGTCAAGGTGCCGCTGGTCGTGCCGGTCGGACGGCCGGTGCGCGAGCGCCTGGGCGTGACGCTGCAGCAGCTCGCCAAGCCGGCGGGCTTCGACATCGAGATCCAGCGCGTGCCCTTCGCGCGCTACGCCGCCGAGGTGTCGGGCATCGCCCCGTTCTACGTCGACGGCTACTTCGCGCGCCCGACCATCGATACCGGCACCCATCCTTTCCTGCATTCCCAGGGGAGCTGGAACGCCAGGCTGTTCAAGTACAAGAACAAGACCGTCGACGAGGCGCTCGACAAGGCGCGGCTCACCGGCAAGCCGGAGGAGCAGAAGCCGCTCTACATCGCCATGCAGAAGGCGATGGCGGACGACCCGCCGGGCTACTTCGCCTACGCCGTCAACTTCGCCTGCGCGTATCGGGTGGACGTGAAGGACGTCGCGACCCATCCGATGCGCTGGTTCGACCTGCGCGCCGGCTACGTCGCGCGCTGAGCGGCGGGGGAGGGCAGCCGGGGCGGGAGGTGGCGGGATACCTGGCGCGGCGGCTGGTCGCCGTCGTCGGCGTGCTGTGGGCGATGTCGATCCTGATCTTCGGCATCGTCCACCTGCTGCCCGGCAACGTCGCCTACATGATCCTGGGCGAGTATGCGCTGCCCGCCGCGGTCCAGGCGCTGGAGGCGAAGCTCGGCCTCAACGACCCGCTGCCGGTGCAGTACTGGCGGTGGTTCTCCGGCCTGCTGACCGGCGATCTCGGCCAGTCGCTGGTGATGGAGCGGCCGATCGCGCCGCTGATCGTCGAGGCGATGGGCCGCTCGGCGGTGCTGGCCGCGATCAGCCTCGCGCTGGTGGCGGTGGCCGGCATCGCGCTCGGCATCCACTCCGCGACCCATCGCGGCACGCTCGTCGACCGCGTGCTGACGCTGGCGCAGTATTTCTTCATCGCGGTGCCGGAGTTCTTCTGGTGCATCGTCGTGATCCTGGTGTTCGCCGCCTGGCTCGGCTGGCTGCCGGCGACCGGCTACACGCCGCTCGCCGACGGCGGCGTGCTGCGCTGGGCGGCCCACCTCATCCTGCCGGTGCTGACGCTGGTCAGCGGCCTCATCGCCCATGTCTCGCGGCTGACGCGCTCGTCGATGATCGAGACCCTGGAATCGAACTACATCCTGGCGGCGCGCGCCAAGGGCGTGCCCGAGCGGCTGGTGCTGCGCCGCCACGCGCTGCCCAACGCGCTGCTGCCGACCATCACCGTGCTGGCGGTCGACGTCGGCATCCTGATGGGCGGCATCGTCGTGGTCGAGAGCATCTTCGCCTATCCCGGCCTGGGACGGCTGCTGATCTTCGCCATCGAGAACCACGACGTCCCGCTGCTGCTCGCCGGCATGATGGTGGTGACCACCGTCTACGCGCTCGCCAACCTCGTGGCCGACCTGCTCTACGCCGCCGTGAACCCGCGTATCCGCTACGGGCGGAGCGTGGCATGACGGCTCCCCGCCGATGACCGTCGCCGCGGAGCGCGCCGCGCGGCCGCCGCTGCCCTCGACCCTGATCATGGGAGCGGTCGTCGTCGCCCTCATCGTGGCCGCGGCGATCATCGGGCCGTGGCTCTCGTCCTACGACCCGACGGTGTTCGCCGTGCGCGAGCGCCTGCGGCCGCCCTCGGCCGCTCATTGGTTCGGCACCGACGAGTTCGGCCGCGACGTGCTGGCGCGGGTGCTCGAGGGTGCGCGCTACTCCCTCGGCATCGGGCTCGGCGCCACGACGATCAGCCTCGTGCTCGGCGTGCCGCTGGGGCTGCTCGCCGCCTTCCGCCGCGACTGGATGGGCGAGGCGATCATGCGCGGCGTCGACCTGCTGATCTCGATCCCGCCCATCCTGCTCGGCATGCTCATCCTGGCGGTGACCGAGCCCAGCCTGTGGAAGACGGTGGTCGCCGTCGGCATCGTCTATGTGCCGATCATGACCCGCATCGCCCGCTCGGTGGCGCTCGGCCTGCTGGCGGAGGACTTCGTGCAGGCGGCGCGGGCGCGCGGCGAGGGCGCCTTCTACATCCTGGCGCGCGAGATCCTGCCCAACGCCTGGCCGCCGATCATCGTCGAGACGGCGCTGCGCATCACGTTCGCGATCCTGCTCGGCTCGGCGCTCTCGTTCCTCGGCCTGGGGCTGCAGCCGCCGGCCAGCGAATGGGGCCTGCTGATCGCCGAGAGCCGGCCCTTCATCGAGCAGGCGCCGTGGATCGGGCTGGCCCCGGGCATCTGCCTCTGCATCCTCCTGGTCTCGGTCAACCTCGTCGGCGAGGGCCTGCGCGAGCTGCTCGATCCGCGGCTCCGGGGGCGCGGGCATGGCTGAGGGGCGGGGGCCGCTGCTGGCCCTCGACGCGCTCTCCGTGATCTACGCCACGGGCCGCGGGCCGCTGGCCGCCCTGCAGGACGTCTCGCTCGCGATCCCGCGCGGCCGTGCCGTCGGCCTCGTCGGCGAGTCCGGGTCGGGGAAGAGCAGCGTGGTGCTGGCCATCCTCGGCCTGCTCGGCGCCGGCGCCGCGGTGACCGCGCGTGCCGCCCGCTTCGACGGCGAGGACCTGTTCGCCGGCGCCGCGGCCGCGCTGCGCGGGCGCCGCATCGGCGTCGTCTTCCAGGACCCGTCGGCGGCGCTGAACCCTGCCCTCACCATCGGGCTGCAGGTCGCCGAGCCGCTGATGCTCCATCGCGGCATGGGCCGCCAGGCGGCGCTCGCGCGGGTCGTCGAGCTGCTCGCCGACGTCGGCATCGCGCGGCCGGCCGAGGTCGCCCGCGCCTATCCCCACCAGCTCTCGGGCGGCATGAAGCAGCGCGCGGTGATCGCCACCGCGCTCGCCTGCGAGCCCGACCTGCTGCTCCTCGACGAGCCGACGACGGCGCTCGACGTCACCATCGAGGCGCAGATCCTGGATCTCCTGGAATCGCTGCGTGCGCGCCGCGGCCTGTCGATGCTGCTGGTCAGCCACAATCTCGGCATCGTCGACCGGCTGTGCGACGAGCTGACGGTGCTCTACGCCGGCCGGGTGGTCGAGCAGGGGACGACGGCGGCGACGCTGGCGCGGCCGCGCCATCCCTACACGCGCGGCCTGCTCGGCGCCCTGCCGCGCGCCGACCGCGGCCGCGTCGGCCGCCTCGTGCCGATCCCCGGCAGCCTGCCGGACCTGACGCGGCCCGACCCGGGCTGCGGCTTCCGCGCGCGCTGCCCCTTCGCGCTCGCCACCTGCGCCGAGGCGCAGGCGCTGCGCACGCTGCCCGACGGGCGCGGCGTGCGCTGCATCAGGGCCGAGGCGATCGACGGGCTGCCCTGGCCGGCCGACGAGACCGTCGCCGCGGCGCGCATCGCGCCGGCCGCGGACGCGCCGCCGCTGCTCGCGGTGGAGGCGATGACCAGGCGCTTCGGCGCGGGCGGGCTGTTCCGGCGCTCGGAAGGGGTGCTGGCCGTCGACGGCGTGTCGCTCTCGGTCAGGCCGGGCGAGGTGCTGGGCCTGGTCGGCGAATCCGGCTGCGGCAAGTCGACCCTGGGCCGCCTCGTGCTGCGGCTGCTGGCGGCGGATTCCGGCGGGGTGCGCTTCGCCGGCGCCGATGTCGGGGATCCGCCTTCGACCGAGTTCCGGCGGCGCGCCCAGATCGTCTTCCAGAATCCCGACGGCTCGCTCAACCCGCGCAAGACGGTGGCCGAGATCCTGGGTCGCCCGCTCGCCTTCTTCGGCATCGCCCGCGGAGCGGCGGCGCGGGCGGAAATCGACCGCCTGCTCGACCTCGTGCGCCTGTCGCCCGCCTATCGCGACCGCTATCCGCACCAGCTCTCGGGCGGCGAGAAGCAGCGCATCGGCATCGCCCGCGCGCTGGCGAGCCGGCCCGACTTCCTGGTCTGCGACGAGGCCGTCTCGGCCCTCGACGTCTCGGTCCAGGCGGCGGTCCTCAACCTCCTGGGCGAGCTGCGCGACCGCCTCGGCGTCGCCTATCTCTTCATCTCGCACGACATCGGGGTCATCGCCCACATCGCCGACCGCGTCGCCGTCATGTATCGCGGCGGGCTGGTCGAGGAGGGGCCGGTCGACGAGATCCTGCACCCGCCCTACCATCCCTATACCGAGGCGCTGCTCTCCGCCGTGCCGCTGGTCGGCGCAACGGGCCGCGCCGGCACCCGCATCCGCCTGGCGGGCGACATCTCCTCTCCCGCGTCGGCCGCGGGCTGCCGCTTCGCCCACCGCTGCCCCCGTCGCATCGGAGAGATCTGCGACACGGTGACGCCGCCGGCGATCGAGCCCGTGCCCGGCCACCGCATCGCCTGCCACCTGCCGCTGGAGACGCTGGCCTCGGTGCCACCCGCGCTGGCGTCGGCGTAGCCGCGCCTCAGCTCACCTTGCAGCTCACCCCGCCGTCGACCGGCAGGCACACGCCGGTGATGTAGCCGGCCTCGTCGGAGGCGAGGAACACCGCGGCGTTGGCGACGTCCCAGGCGGTGCCCATGCGGCCCATCGGGCACATGGCGTTGCGCTGCGCCAGCATCTCCTCCTCGCTCGCATAGAACTTGACGATCTGCTGGCGGATCAGTGGCGTGTCCATCGGGCCCGGCATGATGGCGTTGCAGCGCACCCCGTCCCGGGCATGCTGCAGGGCGATCGCGACCGTCATCTGGTTCAGCCCGGCCTTGCTCGCGTAGTAGGAGAAGTAGGGGTAGCCGGTCCAGCGGATGGCGGCCAGCGACGAGACGTTGACGATGGCGCCCTTCTTCTGTGCCACCATCAGCGGCAGCACGTGCTTGCAGGTCAGGAACACGCTGGTGATGTTGGTGTCGATCACCCGCCGCCAGCTCTCCTCGCTCTCCTCGATCGGGCCGCCGGGAGCGGTGATGCCGACGTTGTTGTGCAGCACGTCGATGCGCCCGAAGGCCCCCACCGTGGCGGCGACCGCGCGCGCGACGTCCTCGCCGCGGGTCACGTCGGCGGCCAGCGCCAGCGCCGTGCCGCCCTCCTCGCGGATGATGCCGCAGGTCTCCGCCGCGGCTTCCTCGCGCAGGTCGACGGCGGCGACGTTCGCCCCCTCGCGCGCGAAGGCGACGGCGGCCGCCTTGCCGTTGCCCCAGCCCGGTCCCGACGATCCGGCGCCGAACACCAGCACGGTCCTGCCCTTCAGACGTTCGCCCATCTCGCGTTCCCTCCGTCAGCCGGCGCCCAGCATGAGGTTGGGCAGCCACAGGCTGAGCCATGGCACAAAGGTGATCAGGAGCTGCACGGCGATGGCCGCCGCCAGGAACGGCAGGATCTCGATCGAGGCGGCCTGCATCGACACCCGCGCGATCATCGCCGCGATGTTGATGCAGATGGCGACCGGCGGGGTGATCAGGCCGATCACCAGGTTGACCGAGACGACGATGCCGAAATGGATCGGGTCGATGCCGAGCGCGTTGGCGATGGGGAAGAGCACCGGCACCAGCATGACCATCGCCGGCCCGTTCTCCATGAAGGTGCCGATGAACAGCAGCAGGACGTTGACGAGCAGCAGGAACACCCACGGCTCGCGCGACACCGACAGCATCGCCTCGGCCACCTGCTGCGGCACGTTCTCGTAGGCCAGCAGCCAGGAGACGATCTGCGCGCCGCCCAGCACGATCATGACGATCGCGGTCGAGCGCCCGGTCGAGACGAGGCAGCGCCAGATCGTCCGCAGGTCGAGCTCGCGGTAGACGGCGGTGCCGACGAAGAGGGCGTAGACGACGGCGACCGCCGAACATTCGGTGACGTTGAACACGCCCGAGCGGATGCCGGCGATGATGAGCACCGGCATGAACAGCGCCCAGGCGGCACGCCGGAAGGTGGCGAGGATCTCGACCGCCGAGGCGCGGTAGTGGGTCGGGTAGTTGCGCCGCCGGCTGATCCAGCCGGCGACCGTCAGCATCGCCAGGCTGTAGAGGAGTCCCGGTACCGCACCCGCCAGGAACAGCCGGGTGATCGACTGGTTGGTCAGCACGCCGATCAGGATGAAGGCGATGGAGGGCGGGATGATCGGTCCGACGATGTTCGCGGCCGCCGTGAGCGCCGCGGAGAAGGCGGGGCCGTAGCCGGCCCGGATCATCCCGGGGATCAGCACCTTGCCGAGCGCGCTGGTGTCGGCGACGGCCGAGCCGGAGATGCCGGCGAGAATGGTGGCCGAGGCGACGTTGCTCATGGCGAGCCCACCGCGGAAGCGGCCGACCAGGGCGTTGGTGAAGTCGAGCAGGCGGCCGGTCATGCCGCCCGCCGTCATCAGGTCGCCGGCCAGCAGGAAGAACGGCACCGCCAGCAGGGTGAAGCTGTCGATGCCGCTCATCACCTGCTGCGGCACGATCATCAGGTTGGCGCCGCTCCACCAGATCGCGGCCATCGCCGAGAGGATCAGCGAGAAGGCGATCGGCATCGACAGCAGCATGAAGCCGGTCAGCAGGATCGCCAGGATCTCGACCAGGGTCACGGCGGCGCCCTCACATGGCCTTGGCGTCGTCGACGTCGACGTCGGTGGCGCGGAAGGTCCGTCCGGCGAGACGCGCCATGACCAGCAGCAGCGCGGTCAGCGTCGTCCCGACCGGGAGCGCGGCGTAGACCCACGCCTTGGAGACCTGCAGCGAGGCCGTCTCCTGCACCGCCATCAGCTCGCTGAAGGCCAGCCCCCACCATGCGAGCAGCAGCAGCGTCGCCAGCATCGCGACGTCGCGCAGCGCCAGCAGCGCCGTGGCCCAGGCGGGCGGCAGGGCGTCGAGCAGCGCCGTCACCGAGAGATGGCCGCCCGAGCGCAGGACCGCCGCCCCGCCGATCGTCGTCACCCAGATCATGAGGTAGCGCGACAGCTCCTCCGACCAGCCGGGCGCGCTCGACAGCACGTAGCGGCCGAACACCTGCCAGCAGATCGCCGCGGTCATGACCAGGATCATCGACCCGACGCAGGCGTCGAGCATCCGCTCGAGCACGCCCGCGGCCCGGTCGACCCGCCGGCGCCACGGGGCGCCGGCGGCCGTCCGTCCCGGCACCGCGCCCTACTGGACGGCCTGGACCTTGGCGACCCAGGCCGCCAGCTCAGGGAACTCCTTGGGCATGTCCTTGAGGCGCGCCCGCCACGGCGCCGCATCGATGGCGATGAACTGCATGCCGCGCGCCTGCAGCTTCTTCTTCAGCTCGCTCTCCAGGCCGATCATGCGGTCGGTGGCGGCCAGCATCGTCTTGTCGCCCTCCTCCTGCAGGATCTTCCGCGTCTCCGCCGGCAGCGACTTGAAGCGGGCGTCGGAGAAGATGAAGGTCATGGCGCCGATGACGTGGGCGGTCTCCACGACGTACTTCTGCACCTCGTAGTATTTCATGCCGTCGAGCACCTCGAGCGGGTTCTCCTGGCCGTCGACGACGCCTGACTGCATGGAGGTGAACAGCTCCGCCACGCCCATCGGCACCGGGCTGGCGCCGAGATAGTCCCAGGTCAGGCGGTACATCTTGAGCGGCGGCACCCGCAGCTTCACGCCCTTCAGGTCCTCGACCTTCTCGATCTTCTTGTTGTTGCTGAGGTGGCGGGCGCCGCGATAGCCGGCTCCGACGATGCGGAACTTGGTCTTCTGCGCGATGTCGTCGAACAGCTCGCGGCCGACCGGGCCGTAGTAGACCTTCTTGAAATGCTCGATGTCGCGGATCAGGTAGGGGAAGGCCTCGACGCCGGCGACCGTGTTGTAGCGATCGAGCGTGCCGACGCTCTGCAGCACGATGTCGTTGGTGCCGATCAGCAGCCCCTCGATCGACTGCGGCCAGTCGCCGGTCGAGCCGCTGTGGGCGATCTGGATCTTGGTCTTGCCGCCGCTGCGCTGCTCGACCGCCTTGGCGTAGGCCTCGGCGGCCTCGTACCAGATGTTGCCGGGCGTGTAGATGTGCGCCATGCGCAGGGTCTGCGCCGACGCGGCGGCGGCGGCGGCCACGCCGACGGCGAGGACGGCCGCACCGGCCGCCGCACGAAGCATCCTCATGGGTCTCCTCCCTCGGGCGGTCCCACAAGGCCCGCCTCTCGGTCGCAAGAATGACGGCTTTTTCGGGCGCCGGCTACCGTGCGGGAGGGCGAAAATTGCCAACGTGTCGGGCGTTCCGCTAACGTCCGGGCGATCCGCCATGCCGCCAGGGAACACCGACCATGCTGCGCGCCCGTTTCAGCGAGGCCTTGAAGGACGCGATGCGCGCCAAGGATGCCGTCACCGTCTCGACCGTGCGGATGATGCTCGCCGCGCTGAAGGACCGCGACATCGCCGCCCGCGGCAAGGGCAACGCCGAGGGGATCGCCGACCTCGAGATCCTCCAGATGCTGCAGTCGATGATCAAGCAGCGCCGGGAGAGCATCGAGATGTACGCCAAGGGCGGCCGCCAGGACCTGGTCGACCAGGAGACGGCCGAGATCGCCGTCGTCGAGCGCGTCCTGCCGCAGCCGCTGGACGAGGCGGCCGCGGCGGCGGCGATCGCCGAGGCGATCAGGGACGCCGGTGCGGCGGGCATCAAGGACATGGGCCGGGTGATGGCGCTGCTGCGCGAGCGATTCGCCGGCCGCATGGATTTCACCCGGGCGAGCGCCATGGTAAAGCAGGCGCTGAGCTGAAGCCCGAGAGTCGGGGGCGCCCGCGAACGGCGCCCGGAGGAGCGTCTCCTGGCTTTCCCACCCTCCTTCATCGACGAGCTGCGCTCCCGGGTCGGCCTCGCCGCCACGATCGGGCGGCGGGTGCGGCTCGTACGGGTGGGGACCGTCCAGAAGGGCCTCTGCCCCTTCCATCACGAGAAGACGCCATCCTTCACCGTCGACGAGCGCCGCGGCACCTTCCACTGCTTCGGCTGCGGCGCTCACGGCAACGCCATCGACTTCGTCATGCGGACGGAGAATCTCGGCTTCCGCGAGGCGGTGGAGCGCCTGGCCGGCGAGGTCGGGCTGGCGCTGCCGCGGGAAACTCCGGCCGATCGCGCCCGCGGCGAGCGCCAGGCGACGCTGCACGAGGTGCTGGCGGCGGCGGCGGAATGGTTCGCCGGGCGGCTCGCCGACCGCCGGGTCGGGGCGGCGGCCTGGAGCTACCTCGAGCATCGCGGCCTCGACGCCGCCGCCATCGACCGCTTCGGCCTGGGCTTCGCGCCGCCGGGCCGGACGGCGCTGAAGGAGGCGCTCACGGCCCGCTACTCCGAGTCGCTGCTGGTCGAGGCCGGGCTGCTCGGCCGGCCCGAGGACGGCGGCCCGACCTACGACCGTTTCCGCGGCCGCGTCATGTTCCCGATCCACGACGCCCGCGGCCGGGTCGTCGGCTTCGGCGGCCGGGTGCTGGGCGACGGCGAGCCCAAGTACCTGAACTCGCCCGAGACGGAGCTCTTCCAGAAAGGGCGGCTGCTCTACGGCCTCCACTGGGCCGGGCCGGCGGCGCGCAAGGCGGCGGAGGTCGTCGCCGTCGAAGGCTACATGGACGTGATCGCGCTGCACCTGGCGGGCATCGAGACCGCGGTCGCCCCGCTCGGCACCGCGCTGACCGAGCAGCAGATCGCGCTGCTCTGGAAGCTGGCGCCGGAGCCGACCCTGTGCTTCGACGGCGACGCGGCGGGCCAGCGCGCCGCCGCGCGCGCGGCCGAACGGGCGCTGCCGCACCTGAAGCCGGGCTATTCGCTGCGTTTCGCCCTGCTGCCGGCGGGCGACGACCCGGACAGCCTGGTGCGCGGCCGGGGTGCCGATGCGATGCGCGCCCTGCTGGCGGCGGCCCGGCCGCTGCGCGACGTGCTGTGGGAGGGCGAGACCGCGGGCGGGCGACTCGATACGCCGGAGCGCCGGGCGGGGCTGCGCCAGCGCCTGCGCGCGGTCGCCGGCCGCATCGAGGACCGCGCGACCCAGCAGGACTACCAGGAGGAGTTCGCCCGCGCCTGCGACGCCCTGTTCGCCGCGCCGCGTGAGCCGCGCGCCGCTCCCTGGCGTGCCGACGGCAGGCGCCCCCTTGCGGGCCGGCCGCCGCAGGGCCATTTCACCGCTCGCCCCGCCGGCTGGCGCCCGTCCGCCGCCCCCGACCAGCAGCGGATCGAGGAGAGCGGACTCCTGTCGCTGGCGATCGGGCATGCCGCCCGGGTGCCCGAGATCGCCGAGGGGCTGGGCGGAATGACCTTCCGGACCCCGCCGCTGGAGGCGGTCAGGGCCGATCTGATGGCCGCACTGGCCCTCGACCGGCTTGACTCCGAAGCGATCGAGCGCCATTTGACGAGGCTCGGCCACGGCCCGACGCTGGACCGGTTGCGCGCCATGGCAGTTCGCGCCGGATTGGTCTCCACCGGTCCCGAGACGTCCTCCGAGGAAGCGCTGTTCCAGTGGCGTTATTTTTTGATCGCTTGGCAACAGGCGGATCTGCGGCGGGAACGCGACGCAGCGGAACGGCGGTTCGCCGAGTCGGGTGCGGCCGACGACTTCCGTTCGCTGCAGCGGGTGCTCGGCCAGATCGAGATGCTGGGCCGAGAGCGCAGCGAGCTCGACCTCGACCGGCAGGTCTTCCTGCGGACGCGGACCGGTCGATTGTGAGCGCGGCGACGATGATGCGGCGGCCAGTATAGTTCAAGGGGGTCGTTTGGAGATGGCGACGAAGGCGGCGAGCACGGCGGCGGAGCAGGTCGAGGGTCGCGAAGACTCCGAGGCGCCGCTGATCGATACGATGACGGCGGCCGTCAAGCGCATGGTCGCGCGCGGCAAGGAGCGCGGCTTCGTCACCCTCGACGAGGTGAACGCGGTGCTGCCGGCCGACCAGGTCTCCTCCGAGCAGATCGAGGACGTGCTGGCGATGCTGTCGGACCTCGGCATCAACGTCGTCGAGAGCGAGGAGACCGAGGAGGCGGCACCCCAGCCCGAGGCCGACGACGAGGCCGAGGCGCGGGGCAACCTCGACGACGAGGACATCGGCCGCACCGACGACCCGGTGCGCATGTACCTGCGCGAGATGGGGTCGGTCGAGCTGCTGTCGCGCGAGGGCGAGATCGCCATCGCCAAGCGCATCGAGGCCGGCCGCGAGATGATGATCGGCGGCATCTGCGAGAGCCCGCTGACGGTGCGCGCCCTGCTCGGCTGGCGCGACGCGCTGGTCGCCAACAAGGCGCTGCTGCGCGACGTCGTCGACCTCGACGCCATGGCCGGCACCACCCCCGGCGCCGAGGCGAGCGAGGGCGGCGAGGCGCCGGCCGCCGCCGAGGCGGAGGCCGAGGAGGGCGGCGAGGCCGAGGGCGATTTCGATTCCGAGGAGGCCGCCCTCTCGCTGTCGCAGCTCGAGCAGCAGTGGAAGCCGGTGATCCTGGCGACGCTGGAGCAGGTGGCCGTCGCCCAGAAGAAGCTGCAGAAGGCGCAGGAGCAGCGCTTCGCCCATCTCCAGAAGGGCGAGGAGGTGCCGAAGGCGACCGAGAAGCGCTACGAGAAGCTGAAGACCGAGATGGTCGACCTGATGAAGTCGGTCCGTCTCAACAATCTCCGGATCGAGCAGCTCGTCGACGAGCTCTACGGCCTCAACCGCCGCCTGGTCGGCTTCGAGGGCCGGCTGCTGCGCCTGGCCGAGAGCTGCGGCGTGCGCCGCGAGGAGTTCCTGCGCCAGTATCCCGGCTCCGAGCTCGACCCGGTGTGGCTGGAGAAGCTGGCCGTCCTGCCGCAGCGCGGCTGGAAGAACTTCGCCGGCCCCAAGCATTCCCCGCAGATCGTCGAGATCCGCGCCGAGATCGGCAAGGTGGCGGCGATGACGCGGCTGCCGGTGCTGGAGTTCCGCCGCATCGTGCAGACCGTCCAGAAGGGCGAGCGCGAGGCCGGCAAGGCGAAGAAGGAGATGGTGGAGGCCAACCTGCGCCTCGTCATCTCGATCGCCAAGAAATACACGAACCGCGGCCTGCAGTTCCTCGACCTCATCCAGGAAGGCAACATCGGCCTGATGAAGGCGGTCGACAAGTTCGAGTACCGCCGCGGCTACAAGTTCTCGACCTACGCCACGTGGTGGATCCGCCAGGCGATCACCCGCTCGATCGCCGACCAGGCGCGCACGATCCGCATCCCCGTGCACATGATCGAGACGATCAACAAGCTGGTGCGCACCTCGCGCCAGATGCTGCACGAGATCGGCCGCGAGCCGACCCCGGAGGAGCTGGCCGAGAAGCTCGGCATGCCGCTGGAGAAGGTCCGCAAGGTCCTGAAGATCGCCAAGGAGCCGATCAGCCTGGAGACGCCGATCGGCGACGAGGAGGACAGCCATCTCGGCGACTTCATCGAGGACAAGAACGCCGTCCTGCCGCTCGACGCGGCCATCCAGGCCAACCTGCGCGAGACGACGACCCGCGTGCTCGCCAGCCTGACCGCCCGCGAGGAGCGCGTGCTGCGGATGCGCTTCGGCATCGGCATGAACACGGACCACACGCTGGAAGAGGTCGGCCAGCAGTTCTCGGTCACCCGCGAGCGCATCCGCCAGATCGAGGCCAAGGCGCTGCGCAAGCTCAAGCACCCCAGCCGGTCGCGCAAGCTGCGCAGCTTCCTCGACGACTGAGGAAGCGGCGCCGGCCTCCCGCCGGCGCCGTCGGAGGGTCTGTTACGGGCGGGGGAACTGCGCGCTCGGCGTCGAGAGCGAGATCTCCAGCTCCTCGGGCGACATGTCCGCCTGGACGTCGGCGAACAGCGGCGTCGTCAGGTAGCGCTCGCCGGTGTCGGGCAGCATGCACAGGACGTTGGTGCCGGCCGGCGCCTCGGCGCACACCCGCAGGGCCCCGGCGAAGGTCGCGCCCGCCGTTATCCCCACGAAGATCCCTTCCTTGCGGGCCAGCTCTCCCGCCCAGCGGATCGCATCGGGACCGGGGACGTGGATGATGCGGTCGATGACGCCCGCGCCGACGACGTCCGCCGTCAGCTTGGGGATGAAGTCCGGCGTCCAGCCCTGCATCGGATGCGGCTTGAAGGCGGGGTGGGGTGCCGAGGCCGAGCCGTCGGCGTTACGCTCCTGCGCGATCCCGCTCGCCAGCAGCGGTGCGTCGGCCGGCTCGCAGACGACGATCCTGGTGTCGGGCATCTCCTTCGCCAGCACCCGCGAGACGCCCTTCAGCGTTCCCCCCGTGCCGTATCCCGTCACCCAGTAGTCGAGTTTCTCGCCCGCGAAGTCCGCGATGATCTCCCGCGCGGTGGTGCGCGAATGGATGTCGGCGTTGGCCTCGTTCTCGAACTGGCGCGTCAGGAACCAGCCGTGCGTGCGGGCGAGCTCGACCGCCTTGGTCACCATCGCCACGGCCCGGCCCGCCGCCGGGGTCAGGACGACCTTGGCGCCGAGGAAGCGCATGAGCTTGCGTCGCTCGACGCTGAACTGCTCGGCCATCGTCACGACCAGCGGATAGCCCTTCTGCGCGCACACCATGGCGAGCCCGATGCCGGTATTGCCGCTCGTCGCCTCGATGACGGTGCGCCCGGGCGTCAGCTCGCCCGACCGCTCGGCCGCCTCGATGACGCCGAGCGCCAGCCGGTCCTTGACCGAGCCCAGGGGATTGAAGGCCTCGATCTTGACGAAGAGGTTGACGCCCGCCGGCGCCAGCTTGTTGATCCGCACGACCGGCGTGTTGCCGATCGTTCCGAGGATGCTGTCGAATCGGCTCATCGGGTGCTCCTGACATGGCGGCACACTGTCACCCGAGCGGGGGCTTCCGGGCAACCCGCCGGCCAGGGCGCCGCCATGCGTCCCGGCCGGCGGTCCCGCGAGCGCGCTACTTCTTGCGAGGGTCGTCCTTGGGGTCGATGTAGACGACGTCGAAGGGTCCGACGCCGTTGATCTGGACGACGGTGTCGCCGTCGGCGGTGGCGTAGTGGGCCATGCCG
>JADZBA010000396.1 GCA_020852355.1 Alphaproteobacteria bacterium | reverse complement strand
TCGCCGCGCCGGATGCGACCGTTGTAGAGGTTCCACAGCTCCGGGCGCTGGTTCTTGGGGTCCCAGCCGCCGAAGTCGTCGCGGAAGCTGAAGATCCGCTCCTTGGCCCGGGCGCGCTCTTCGTCCCGGCGCGCCCCGCCGAATGCGGCGTCGAACCCGTGCTCGGCCAGCGCGTCGAGCAGCGGCACGATCTGCAGGCGGTTGCGCGACGCCCGCGGGCCCGGCTGCTCGACCACCCGCCCGCGGTCGATGGCCTCCTGCACCGAGGCGACGATCAGGCGCTCGCCCAGCTGCGCGATCCGCCGGTCGCGGAACTCGATGACCTCCGGGAAGTTGTGCCCGGTGTCGACGTGCATCAGCGGAAACGGGAAGCGACCCGGCCGAAACGCCTTCTCGGCCAAGCGCAGCAGCACGATCGAGTCCTTGCCGCCGCTGAACAGCAGGACCGGCTTCTCGAGCTCCGCGGCGACCTCGCGAAAGACGTGGATCGCCTCGGACTCGAGCTCGTCGAGATGGGAGATGTCGTAGCTCACGATGGGTTCTTGGGTTGGGTGGAGGCCGAGAAGGTGGCGGGCAGCGGTGGGCTCGGCGCCTGCGCCCGGCGCTTGGCCGTCCGGCGGTGGATCGCCCAGCTCGCCGCGGCGATGGCCAGCGGGACGCCGATGACGACGCCGAGACCATAGTCGGCGCCCGCCTTCTGCATGACGCCGAAGGCGGAGGCGAAGAGGACGACGCCGAGCGTGATGCGCAGTCCGGCGGTGGGGACGCGGTTGACGAGGTGCGTGCCGATCCACACGCCCGGCAGCGAGCCGACCAGGATGTTCGCCATCAGCCCGTAGTCGACGTTGCCGAAGAACAGATGCGTGAGCCCCGCCACCCAGAGGAGTATCGCCGCTTGGAAGACGTCGGTGCCGACGACGCGCTGCGGGGTGAGCCGGAAGACGAGGATCAGGGCGAGGCCGATGAGGGCGCCGCTGCCCACCGAGGTGAGGCCGAGGATCGCGCCGAGGACGAATCCGAGCGCCACCGCGATCGTCTTGGTCCGGGCCGTCATGGGGACGGTGTGGCGCTCCTTGGCGATGAGGCTCTGCAGAAACAGCGCACGTAGGAGGACGGCCGCGCCGACGAGGAACAGCGCGATGCCGAGCGCCAGCAGCAGCACGTCCTGGAACTCGTCGCCGTAGTGGCGCTGGATCGCCTCGATCGCGACGACGCCGCCGATCGCACCGGGCGCCGAGCCCGCGCACAGCCACAGCGCGACGCCCATGTCGACGTTGCCCTTGCGCAGGTGGCGCCAGCCGCCCAGCGTCTTGGTCAGCGCGCCGTAGGCCAGGTCGGTGCCGATGGCGACCAGCGGCTTGGTCCCGAAGATCAGGATCAGCAGCGGCGTCATCAGCGAGCCGCCGCCGATGCCCGTCATGCCGATGAGGACCCCGACCCCGAGGCCGAACAGCACGATCAGGGGGTCCATGGACCTCGCTGCTCAGTCGCCGTGGAGGCCGCACTCGAGCTTGTCGGTGCCGGCCCAGCGGCCGTCCCGTCCCGCCCCGGGACTCGTGCACGGCTCGCAGCCGATCGACTCATAGCCGCGATCATGAAGGGGGTGGTACGGAATGTCATTGGCCAGGATGTAGCGCCACACGTCCCGTTCGGACCAGTCGGCGAGTGGATTGACCTTCCACAGGCCGTGCTTGCGGTCCCAGTCCATCTTCGGCGTTCCGTGCCGTTCGCTTGACTGCTCGCGCCGCAAACCCGTCACCCAGGCGGCTGCGCCGGCGAGCCGATCGCGCAGCGGGATGACCTTGCGCAGCTCGCAGCAGCGATCGGGATCTGTCTCCCACAGCCGCTTGGGCCGCGGCCCGCGCAGCCCTTCGATCCGCACACCGTAGCGATCCTCCATCGCCTTCCACGTCTCGTACGTCTCGGGGAAGTGGACGCCGGTGTCCAGCGTGAAGAAGCCGACGCTGGGCTCGATCCGCATGACCATGTCGAGGATCACCGACGCCTCCTTCTGGAAGGACGTGGCCACCAGCAGGCGCGGATGGAAGCGCTCGACCGCGTCGGCGAGGACCTCCTCGGCGGTGAGAGGCTCGAGCTCGTCGGTAAGGGTTTCGACCGCCGTCATGAGGGTGGGACCGCGCGGATGCGCGTCGTTCGTCTTAAAGTAGCAATTCCCGGTCGTGTTTGCCCTATTTACGTTTCTGGCGTGGTCCGTTCAGCCCCAGGGCAGGCCGTCGCCCCAGGGGGTTGGCCCGGTCGCCGTGCGGTCGACTCCCTCGATCAGCGCCATGCGCTGCCACGGGTTGCGCGCCGGCGCGGGCGGGGCCGGCGGCGGCGCCGTCTCGCGCATGAACCGCGCGAGCGCGGCGACGACGGCCGCGGCCTCCTCGGGGGTCGCGCCCGGGGCGACGATCTCGAACTGGGGGTGGCGGCGGCGCGCAGCCCCGTTCTCGGATCCGTGGCCGTTGGCAGGCGACGCGCGGTCGATGGGCACGATTGGGCAGGCTACCCGGTCATGACCGACCTGCAGGTTCTCAACCACGGCGCCGTGTTCGCCGCCGTCACGCCGGACGCGGCGACCGCACGGGTGCGCGATGCGTTCCTGCGCCACCATCGCGGCGAGTGGGCCATGCCGGCCAAGGTCTACCTGGAGAGCCCGCCGTACGGCGACTTCCGGGCGATGCCCGCGCGCGGCGGCGGCTACGCGATGCTCAAGTGGATCTCGTCGTTCCCGGGCAACCCGTCGGCGCACGGCCTGCCGGCGGTGATGGGAGTGGTGTGCGTGAGCGACGCATCGACCTCGCAGCCGCTCGCGCTGATCGACGCGGGCGCGGTGACGGCGCTGCGTACCGGCGCGGTCGCCGCGGTGGCCGCGGGTGCGCTGGCCCGCTCGGATGCGGCGTCCGCCGGCGTCATCGGCTGCGGGCTCCACGGCGCGTTGGCCGCGCGCTGCCTGGTGGCGGCGGGCTACCGCGACGGCGTCTGCTTCGATACCCGGCCGCAGGCGGCGCAGGCGCTGGCCGGCGAGGTGGGCTGGCGCGCCGGCACGCGCGCCGAGGCGCTGGCCTGCGATGTCGTCTCCTGCGTGACGCCGGGCGCGTCGCCGGTGGTCGACGCCGGGGACCTGCGGCCGGGCCTGCACCTGAACATGCTCGGCGCCGACGGGCCGGGCAAGGCCGAGGCGACGATCGGAGCGGTCGCGTCGTGCCGGCTCTTCTGCGACGAGTGGGCGCAGGCCGCCCACGGCGGGGAGCTGACCGGCGCCGTCCAGGCCGGAGTGGTGACGCGGGCCATGGTGGCCGACCTCGGCGCCGTCCTGGCCGGGGACGCCGCC
>JADZBA010000395.1 GCA_020852355.1 Alphaproteobacteria bacterium | reverse complement strand
CTCGACGAGGGTCATCCCAACCGGCTGGAGCCGGGAATGCGGGTGCGCCACACCATGAACGCGCCGCTGGTGCTGCGCGAGGGCCGCCTGTGGGGCGTGCTCGGCACGCCCGGCGCCGACAACCAGGTGCAGGTCAACCTGCAGGCGCTGGTCGCCATGGTCGATTTCGGGCTCGACCCGCAGCAGGCGCTGGAGGCGCCGCGCTGGTCGAGCAGCCAGCCGGGCCAGAGCGCCAACTACCCGCACGGCGGCGACGACGCCCTGACCGTCGAGCGCGGCATCGGCGCCGCGACGGTCGCCGGGCTGGAGCGCCGAGGCCACCGCGTCGCGGTCGTCGGCGACCTCGAGGGGCCCTGCAGCGTCGAGGCCATCCGCGTGCTCGACAACGGCGTGCGCATGGCGGCGTCGGATCCGCGGCGCGACGGCTGGGCCGGGGCCTATTGAGCAGCGTCCCGGCCCGCGCGCACAAGTCGCGCCAGGGGGACGACGCAGGTCCCGCGAATGCGATGAATTCCTACTTTCAGGAGATGACAAATCCGGCCGAAATGGTGAAACTCTCGTAATCTATGGCTCCGTTTCGGGGTCGTAGCGAGGGGGCAAACCATGCGATCGATAATCGTTCCTATCGTCGCCGTGATGGCGATGGTGGGGAGCAGTGCGGCACAGGAATATCCGACGCTCACGGGCACGTTCCAGACCCGGATCCAGAACGACTATACCTATAAGTCGAAGGACAAGAGCCAGGAGCTCAACGACACCTTCACCAAGACGGAGCTCGGCGTCGAGCTCGGCCTGACGCAGGAATTCTCCATCCGTTCCGTGCTCAAGCTGGAACCGGTGAAGGTGCCGGACGGCGATCGCTTCTTCGGCGATCACGGGCTGTGGCTGGATCAGCTCTACGTGAACTTCGAGACCGATGACTTCTCGCTGTTCGCGGGCAAGTTTCATCCGAAATTCTCGTTCGGTTACGACAAGGCGCCATACATTTACGGCCGCGACTTCGTCGAGGACTACGAGATGACCGAGAAGATCGGCGTGGGCGGCAGCATCAAGGTCGCGCCGGAGGGGTGGGGCGAACACGCGCTGACCGGTGCGGTCTACTTCCAGGATGCGACCGCGCTCAGCAACTCGGCCTTCTCGCGGCCGCGCTTCGACGATCCCCGCACCGACCGCCCCGGGCGCCTGCGCAAGCGCAACGGCGGCGTCAGCAACACGGGCTCGCTCGAATCCTTCGTCATCAGCCTCGACGGCGAGAAGATGCCGTTCCTGGAGGGGCTGGAATATACGGTCGGCTATCGCCAGCAGAAGCGCGGCGTCACCGAATCCTTCGACGAGAAGGGCTTCACCGCCGGCGTGTCCTACGAGATCGAGATCACCGAGGAGCTCAAGGTGACCCCGATGGTGGAGTATGCGAACTTCACCAAGTTCGAGGGTGCCGACACCAGCGCGCGCTACATCACCGGCGGCATCCTGGCGGAATACGGCCCCTGGTCGCTCGGCACGTCCTACACCAGCCGTCGCCTCAAGCTGCGCGAGGAGGGCATCACCGACAACGACCGTCTCTTCCAGGTCTCCCTCGGCTACAAGTTCGACTTCGGCCTCGGCGTCTATGTCGGCTGGAAGACCCAGAAGGTGGCCGGGATCACCAGCGAATCCGTCGGCCTCATGGCGCTCTACGGCTTCGAGTTCTGAGCGATGCGGGCGGTCGGCACCGTGACCGGGGGGTCGGACCGCTTGCATTCGACGCGGGCGACGCGGAGAATCCGCCGATGACAGGAATGCGCGGTCGCCGATTGCCGTGGCCGCTGGAACGGAAGGTTGACGTCGGATGACTTGGTTCCAGTGGATTGCGAGCCAGCCGCTCTGGGTCTCCGCCACGCTATTGATCGGGGCGGGCGTGCTCCTTTCGATCATCTCCGCGGCGGTCGTCAACTCCTACTACACGCCGGCCGAGCTGCAGGGAAACAGCCTCGTCGGCGGCTTCAAGTACGCGTTCCTGTCATCGGTCTTCGCCGGCTATCTCGGCCTGCTGCTGTTCGGCGCCTACCAGAAGTACGAGGAAGTGCGGGTCTTCGTCGACGAGGAGGTCGACTCGCTCGAATCCATGCGCGACCTCGCCAGCGGCTTTCCCATGGCGACCCGCGACGTCGCCCGCGCGCACATCCGCGAATACGCCCGCAGCGTGGCGGAGGACGAATGGCCGCTTCTCCATCTCGGCGGCAGCCCGGCCACCGAGGCGAAGCTGAACGATGTGTTCTCCGTATACATGGCGATGGAGCCGCAGAGCGAGAAGGAGCGGGCGATCTATCAGATATCCCTCGATAATCTCCTCAAGGTGAGGGACATGCGATCGCGACGAATGCTGATCGGCCAGGGCGCCCTGCACCCGCTTCTCCTCGTCTCCGCGCTCGTGGGAACGGTGGTCTCGATCGTGTTCCCGGCATTCTTCGCCAGCGCCCATTTCGGCGCCACCCTGACCATGTCGGTGATGGTGACCATCGTGACGATGACCGTGGTCTTGATCGTCGTGAAGTTCACCTACCCGTTCCTGGGCGAGTACGGCGTATCAGCGGAACAGCTCAGGGTGCTGGCCACCGCCCGATAGGACCCCACCATGCAGACCGCAGATCTCGTGCGCCACGACGACCGAGCGCCCATCCGGATGGACGACAGCGCCGCCCGGACGGAGCCCGATCGCGGCGTCGAAGTTCCGCCGACCCCGGCTGCCGCACCCGGGCCGCGCATCTGGATCATGATCGGCGCCGTCGTGGCGATCGCCCTTGCCGTCGCCAGCTTCGTGCTGATCGGGCTGCCCGCGGTGCCCGCCGCGCCGCGTGCGTCGAGCGTGCCGCCGCGCATCGAGGCCAGCAGCGCCGACTTCGAGATGGTGGCGGTGGCCGAGGGCGAGCAGCTCGTGATCTACCTCACCGAATATATCGGCAACGGGCCCGTCGCCGGTGCCAGGCTCGAAGTGACCGCCGACGACCGCGACGTCGCGATGACGGAACGGGGCGGGGGCATCTATGGCGGTTCCCTTGCCGGCATCCCGAAGGGGCGGCAGCTGTCCGTCGTGGTGACGATCGACGCGGGCGGACGCCAGGACCTGTTGGGCGGGATGCTCGAGCTGCCGGGGACGCCGACCGTCGTGCCCGGTTCGCGCCTGTGGCACTCCGTCCTGCACCCGGGTGCGTGGCTCCTGCTCGTCGGCGCGTTCGCGCTCGGCTTCTGCTTCGCGCGGCTGCCGTCCGGGCGAGCTGCGGTGGCGATCCTGGCGATCCTGCTGCTCGGCCGCGGCGCGCCCGCGGAGGCGCACCCCGGCCACGGCGAGGGCGAGGCGGGGGTGGCGCGCGAGGATCTCGATTCCTCCACCCTGCCGCCGAACAGCCCGCGCCGGCTTCCCGACGGCTCGCTCTTCGTGCCCAAGCAGGCGCAGCTCATCCTCGGCATACGGACCGCCCTCAGCCAGCAAGGCGAGGCGATGCGTGCGACCCGCCTCGTCGGCCGGGTCATCGGCGACCCGGCGGCCAGCGGCACGGTGCAGAGCACGATCGTCGGCCGCGTCGAGCTGCCGCCGCAGGGAATGCCTCGCGTCGGGCAGAAGGTGCAGCGCGGCGACGTGCTGGCATCCGTCGTGCCGGTGTTCAATCCGCTCGACCGCGGCAACATCCAGCAGCAGCTCGCGGTCATCGACCGTGATCTGGTGGCCCTGCGGGAGCGGGCCGAGGAGGCCGTCGACGGTCGGTCCGCGGCCAACGGCAACGGCGGCCACGGCGCCGCTCCGCAGGCGATCAACGGTGCGGCGACGATGGCGATCGCCGCCGAGATCGACGGCCTGCTGAAGCGCCGGGCGGCGATCACGCGGGTCATCCTCGACCGCGAGGGGATGCGCATTCCGCTGCGGGCGCCGGCGGACGGCGTCATCGCCGTCGCCAATGCGATCGCCGGGCAGATCGTCGAGAGCCGCGACACGCTCTACGAGATCGTCGACCCCAACCGGGTCTGGGTCGAGGCTTCGGCCTATGACCCGACGCTGCTGGACAGCATCGCCGCGGCCTCTGCCGTCACGGCCGACGGGCGCGTGCTGCCGCTGGTGGTGATCGGCCACGGGCCGAAGCTGACGCAGCAGGCGATCCCCCTGCTGTTCCACGTGACGCAGCCGACCATGCTGCCGATCGGCACGCCCGTGTCGGTCCTGGTCCGCACCCGCGAGGTGCATTCCGGCATCATCCTGCCGCCCGCCGCCGTGGTGCGGAACCCGGCCGGCCAGACGATCGTCTGGCAGCATACGGGGGCCGAGCATTTCGTTCCGCTCCTGGTACGGGCCGAGCCGGTCGACGGCAGCAGCGTGGCGGTGGTCGCCGGACTGCCCGACAACCGGCGCGTCGTCGTCGTCGGCGCCGACCTGCTGAGCCAGATCCGCTGATCCGGCGGGCCCGCGGATGTTCAACCTTCTCATCCGCGGCAGCCTGCGTGCCCGTGCGCTGGTCCTCGTGGTGGCGGGACTGCTGATCGTCTACGGCGGCTATACGGTCAACCGCGTCCCGGTCGACGTGTTTCCCGATCTCAACAAGACCAGCGTCGTGGTGATGACGGAAGCCCCCGGCCTGTCGCCGGAGGAGGTCGAGCGGCTCATCACCTTCCCGATCGAGATCTCGATCGCCGGCACGCCCGGCGTCACCCGCATCCGCTCGACGTCGGCGGTCGGGCTGTCGATCCTCTATGTCGAGTTCGACTGGAACTCCAACGTCTATCTCAGCCGGCAGCAGGTGGCCGAGCGGCTGTCGCTGGCGCGCGAACGGCTGCCGCCGTCGGCGTCGCCGCAGATGATGCCGATCACGTCGATCATGGGCGAGATCATGCTGATCGCGCTCTCGGGCGACGGCATCTCGGCGATGGATCTGCGCGACATCGGCGACTGGGTGTTGCGGCCGCGCATCCTCGCCATCCCCGGCATCGCGCAGGTCATCCCCATCGGCGGCGAGGTGCGGCAGTTCCGCGTGACGCCCAAACCGGGCGATCTCGCGGCCTACGGCATCACCAAGGAGAACATCGAGCGCGCCATCGCCGATTTCAGCGCCAACTCCGGCGGCGGCTTCATCGACCAGCGCGGCCGCGAGTTCATCATCCGCAACATCGGCCGCACGCTGGATCTCGACGTGCTGCGCGACCTCGTCGTCGACCATCGCGACGGCCGCCCCGTCCTCCTGCGCCAGGTCGCGACCGTCGACTATGCGGCGCATCCCAAGCGCGGCGACGCCGGATACATGGGGCGGCCGGCCGTGATCCTCACGGTGCAGAAGCAGCCGGGCGGCAACACCATCGAGCTGACCGGCCAGATCGAGGCGGCCGTCGCCGACCTCGCGCGATCGATGCCGAAGGGCGTGTCGATCGACAACTACCTCTTCAAGCAGTCGCACTTCATCGAGACGTCGATCTCGAACCTGAAGAGCGTGCTGATCGACGCCGTGATCGTGGTGTCGGCAATTCTCTTCCTCTTCCTCCTCAACGTCCGCACGACGCTGATCTCGCTGACGGCGATCCCGATCTCGATCCTGATCACGGTGATCGTCTTCGAGCTGCTCGGCATGTCGATCAACACCATGACCATCGGCGGCATCGCGATCGCCATCGGCGAGCTGGTGGACGACGCCGTGGTCGACGTCGAGAACATCTTCCGCCGCCTGCGCGAGAACCGCCTGCTGCCCGATCCGCGTCCCGTGCTGGAAGTCGTGGTCGACGCCTCGCAGGAGGTGCGCTCGGGCATCTTCTACGCGACGATGATCATCGTGCTGGTCTTCGTGCCGCTGTTCGCGCTGAGCGGCCTCGAGGGCCGGCTTTTCCGGCCGCTGGGCGTCGCCTACATCGTCTCGATCCTGGCCAGCCTGATCACGGCGGTAACCGTGATCCCGGTGCTGTCCTTCTACCTGCTGCCCGGGCTGAAGCGCCTGGAGCACGGCGATTCGTGGCTCGTCGCCCGCCTCAAGCGATTCAACGAGCGGCTGCTGCGCTGGGCGTTCCCGCGCGCGCCGGCGATCTGGGCCGCCGCCGCTCTGCTGGTGTTCGGCGCCGCTGCGATCCTGACGATGCTGCCGCGCAGCTTCATGCCGCCGTTCAACGAGGGCACCTTGACCATGGCCCTCAATTTCACGCCGGGGATCTCGCTCGCCGAATCGAACCGTCTCGGCCTGCTCGCGGAGCGGCTGATGCTGGAGGTGCCGGAGGTGATCTCGGTCGGCCGCCGCACCGGCCGCGCCGAGCTCGACGAGCATGCCGAAGGGGTCCATGCGGCCGAGATCGACGTCGATCTCAAGCCATCGGCGCGCAGCCGCGGCGAGGTCGAGGCGGCGATCCGCGAGAAGCTCTCCGTGCTGCCGGCCCAGCTCCTCATCGGCCAGCCGATCTCCCACCGGCTCGATCACATGCGCTCGGGCATCCGGGCGCAGATCGCGGTCAAGGTGTTCGGCGAGGATCTCGACACCGTGGCGACGCTGGCCGAGCGCGTACGGCTGCAGCTCGCGAAGATCCAGGGCATCGTCGATCTCGGCATCGAGCGGGTGACGCGGGTGCCCCAGGTCCGCGTCATCGCCGACCCCGAGCGGGCGCTGCTGTTCGGCATCACGCCCGCCGACGTGACCCGCTCGCTCGAGCACCTCTCGAACGGCCGCGTGGTGTCGCAGGTTGTCGACGGCACCCGGCGCTACGACGTGGTCCTGCGGCTGTCCGACGACGACCGGACCATCGAAGGGCTGGGGGCGCTGCTGATCGAGACGCCGGCGGGGCGCATTCCGCTGTCGCTGGTGGCGCGGGTCGAGGACACCGACGGCCCCAACCAGATCCTGCGCGAGAACGGGCG
>JADZBA010000394.1 GCA_020852355.1 Alphaproteobacteria bacterium | reverse complement strand
GCGGTTCTGAGAGGACCGCCGTCATGACCCTCAACGGCTGGCTGCAGATCCTCGTCTATTGCGCGATCGTGGTCGCGCTGACGAAGCCGCTCGGCGGCTACCTCACGCGCCTGCTCGGCGGCGAGCGAACGTTTCTCTCCCCGGTGTTGCGACCGGTGGAGCAGTCGCTGTACCGCGTCGCCGGCGTCGGCGAGCGCGAGGAACAGCATTGGCTCACCTACGCCGCCGCCATGCTGTTCTTCAACCTCGCGGGCTTCATCGTCCTGTTCCTGCTGCAGCGGCTGCAGGCCGTCCTGCCGCTGAACCCGAGCGACATGAGCGCCGTCCCCCCCGATCTCGCCTTCAACACGGCCGTCAGCTTCGTCACGAACACGAACTGGCAGAACTACGGCGGCGAGTCGACGATGTCCCACCTCGTCCAGATGGCCGGGCTGACGGTGCAGAACTTCCTCTCCGCGGCGACGGGCATCGCCGTCGCGGCGGCGCTCATCCGAGGCTTCGCCCGCGCGTCCTCCCGCACCGTCGGCAACTTCTGGGTCGACATGACGCGCATCACCCTCTACGTGCTGCTGCCGATCTGCATCGTCCTGACGCTGGCGTTCGTCTGGCAGGGCATGCCGCAGACGCTGGCCGGCGCGGTCGAGGCGACGACGCTCGAGGGCGCCAAGCAGACGATCGCGGTCGGCCCCGTCGCCTCGCAGGAGGCGATCAAGATGCTCGGCACCAACGGCGGCGGCTTCTTCAACGCCAACTCCGCCCATCCGTTCGAGAATCCGACCGCCTTCTCGAACCTGCTGCAGATGGTGGCGATCTTCTCCATCGGCGCCGCCCTCACCAACGTCTTCGGGCGCATGGTCGGGGACCAGCGCCAGGGCTGGGCGATCCTGGCCGCCATGGGCGTGCTGTTCGTCGCAGGCGTGGTCGTCGCCTACTGGGCGGAAGCCGCCGGCAACCCGCTGCTGCACGCGGCGGGCGTCGATGGCCCCAACATGGAGGGCAAGGAGGTCCGCTTCGGCACCGCCGTGTCCGCCCTGTTCGCGGTCATCACCACCGCCGCCTCGTGCGGCGCGGTGATCGCCATGCACGACAGCTTCACCCCGCTCGGCGGCATGATCCCCCTGATCAACATGCAGCTCGGCGAGGTCATCATCGGTGGTGTCGGCGCCGGCCTCTACGGCATGCTGATCTACGTCGTCGTGGCGATCTTCGTCGCCGGGCTGATGGTCGGCCGCACGCCGGAATATGTCGGCAAGAAGATCGAGGCCAAGGAGGTGAAGATGGCCATGCTCGCCATCCTCTGCCTGCCGCTGGCCATGCTCGGCCTGACGGCGGCCGCCGCCGTGCTGCCGGCCGGGCTCGCCGGCATCGCCAACCCCGGTCCGCACGGCTTCTCCGAGATCCTCTACGCCTACACCTCGGCCGCGGCCAACAACGGCAGCGCCTTCGCGGGCCTCTCGGCCAACAGCTGGTGGTACAACCTCACCCTCGGCGCCGGCATGCTCGTCGGGCGGTTCTTCGTCATCGTCCCGGCGCTGGCGATCGCCGGATCGCTGGCGGCCAAGAAGACCGTGCCGGCCTCGACCGGCACCTTCCCGACCCATGGCGGCCTCTTCGTCGGCCTGCTCGTGGGCGTCGTCCTGATCGTCGGCGGCCTCACCTTCTTTCCCGTCCTGGCGCTGGGCCCGATCGTCGAGCATCTCGCGATGATCGCCGGCCAGACCTTCGCCGCGGCGCCCTGACGCCGCCGCCATCCCATCCCCACGGAAGCTTCCCATGAGCAAAAGCAAGAGCGCGAGCCTGCTCGACGCCGGCATCCTCGTCCCCGCGGCGGGGGCGGCGTTCGCCAAGCTCGACCCTCGTACCCTGATCCGCAACCCCGTGATGTTCGTCGTGGCGGTCGTCTCGCTGCTGACGACCGTCCTCTTCCTCCGCGACCTCGCGACGGGCGCCGGCAACCTCGGATTCTCCTTCCAGATCATCCTCTGGCTGTGGTTCACCGTGCTGTTCGCGAACTTCGCCGAGGCCGTCGCCGAGGGCCGCGGCAAGGCGCAGGCGGACGCGCTGCGCCGCACGCGGACGGAGACCGAGGCGAAGCTGCTGACCGGCGAGGACCGCTCCAAGTGGAAGAGCGTCCGGGGCACCAGCCTCAAGGTCGGCGACGTCGTTCTCGTCCAGGCGGGCGACATCATCCCCTCGGACGGCGAGGTGATCGAGGGCATCGCCTCGGTCAACGAATCGGCGATCACCGGTGAATCGGCACCGGTGATCCGCGAGAGTGGCGGCGACCGGTCGGCGGTGACCGGCGGGACCCAGGTGCTGTCGGACTGGATCGTCGTCCGCATCACCGCCGCCGCCGGCTCGACCTTCCTCGACCGCATGATCGCCCTGGTCGAGGGCGCAGAGCGCCAGAAGACGCCGAACGAGATCGCCCTCAACATCCTGCTCGCCGGCATGACCCTGATCTTCGTGCTGGCCACCGCGACGATCCCGAGCTTCGCCGACTATGCCGGCGGCGCCATCCCGGTCCTGGTGCTGGTCGCTCTCTTCGTGACCCTGATCCCGACGACCATCGGCGCGCTGCTGTCGGCGATCGGCATCGCCGGCATGGACCGGCTGGTGCGCTTCAACGTGCTGGCGATGTCCGGCCGCGCCGTCGAGGCCGCGGGCGACGTCGACACGCTGCTGCTGGACAAGACCGGGACCATCACGCTGGGCAATCGCCAGGCGAGCGAGTTCCGCCCGCTGCGGGGCGTCAGCGAGAAGGAGCTGGCCGAGGCGGCCCAGCTCGCCTCCCTCGCCGACGAGACGCCGGAGGGGCGGTCGATCGTCACCCTGGCGCGCGAGCGCTATGCCGTCGCCGCGACCGCGACGCCGGGCTCGGCGCGCTTCATCCCGTTCTCCGCGCACACCCGCATCAGCGGCATCGATACCGGCAACACGGTGATCCTGAAGGGCGCGGTCGACGCGGTCGTCGCGAGCCTCGGGGGTCCCGGCCGCGCCGACGAGGCGGCGATACGCGAGATCCGGTCCAGCAGCGACGAGATCGCGCGCACCGGCGGCACGCCGCTCGCGGTCGTCCGGGACGGCCGCCTGCTCGGCGTCATCCACCTCAAGGACATCGTCAAGAGCGGCATCCGCGAGCGCTTCGCCGAGCTGCGGCGGATGGGCATCCGCACGGTGATGATCACCGGCGACAACCCGCTGACGGCGGCCGCCATCGCCGCGGAGGCCGGCGTCGACGACTTCCTCGCCCAGGCGACGCCCGAGAACAAGCTGCAGCTCATCCGCGAGGACCAGGCCAGGGGCAAGCTGGTGGCGATGTGCGGCGACGGCACCAACGACGCGCCCGCGCTGGCCCAGGCCGATGTCGGCGTGGCGATGAACAGCGGCACCATGGCCGCCCGCGAGGCCGGCAACATGGTCGACCTCGACTCCGATCCGACCAAGCTGATCGAGGTGGTGGAGATCGGCAAGCAGCTCCTCATGACGCGCGG
>JADZBA010000393.1 GCA_020852355.1 Alphaproteobacteria bacterium | reverse complement strand
TGGCGACGCTGATGGGCCGCCACGGCGTCGCGCGGCCGGACGAGGCGGCACGGCAGCTCTGCCTGCTGCTGGAGGGCAGCATGGCGCTGATGCTCGTCCATGGCGACGCCGCCTACGCGGCCGCAGCTGCCGCCGCGGCCAAGCGACTGGCGCTTGCCGCCGGCGCTACGCCGGCCGGCCCATGAACGTCGCGAAGAACCCCTCGGCCTCCAGCGCCGCCACCGGCGCCAAGTCGACCACCGTCTCGGGGGCGACCGGCGCCGGGATCGCGCCGAGGCGGTGCAGCACGTGGGAGGCGTTGCGCATCCCCTCGACGCTGGGAAACATCATGCCGCCCATCAGGCGGGCGAAGAGCACCCAGGTGTCGGCCAGCACGCCGCGGTCCGGCTCGCCCGTGTACTTGGCGAGCGTGGCGATGCCGAACGCGGCGTCGGTGCGGAAGCGGTAGACGGCGCGGCAGTAGGCGCGCACGTAGCGCAGCACAATGTCGGGGCGCTCGGCCGCGAAGCGGCGGGTCGTGGCGGCGCAACTGTTCTGGAAGGCGACATCGAGGCGGCCGAGATCCTCGACCACCCGCCAGCCGCGCTTGGCCGCCTGGAACGGCTCGGGCGCGTGCATGATCGCGACGTCGACGCGCCGCTCGTCGAGCAGCCGGTCGAGGCGCGGGCCGTCGCTGCCGACGACGACGATCTCGGCGTCCCGCGCCGGATCCCAGCCCCAGCGCTCGAAGGCCATGACGATCGAGCCTTCGTCGGCGTCGTTGCGCGCGACCACGCCCCAGCGCTTGCCGCGGAGCTGCGCGCGCGTCGTCAGGCCGGGCCGGGCCGAGACCTGCTGGGCGCTGCGCCCGATGGCCGACGCGATGACGACCCCGTCGCCCGAGTGCCGGCGGTTGGCGAGGATCAGCTCCGGGCCGACCGAGTTGGTGAGCTCGACCTCGCCGGCGATGAGGGCGCGCATGGCGTTTGGGTGTCCGAGGATCGGCACCAGCTCCGCGTCCAACCCCTCCGCGCGGAAGTAGCCGCCCTCGACGCCGGCGAACACCGGCGCGATGCCCGCGCCCCAGTGGGCGACCGCGATCCTGATCTTTTCCATGGTCACTTCAACCCGCTCAGCCCGAACCCGCGATTGACCCAGCGCTGCAGCACGGCGAAGAGCAGGAACACCGGGATGGTGGCCAGCACCGCGATCGACATCTGCTCGGTGGGTGGCGTGCCGTAGTCCTCGCCGAAGGCGACGAGGCCGAGCGGGAAGGTGCGGTACTCGTTGACCGAGATGACGGTCAGCGGCCACAGGAACTGGTCCCAGCTGTCGCGGAAGGCGAAGACCGCCAGCACCGCCAGCGCCGGCCGGCACTGCGGCACGATGATCTTCCACAGGATGCGCAGCTCGCCCGCGCCGTCGATGCGCGCCGCCTCGATATAGTCCGACGGGATCGACAGGATCGACTGGCGCATCAGGAAGATGCCGAACGCCTCGATGACCAGCGGCCCGGCGATGCCCTGATAGGTGTTCAGCCAGCCGAACTTGTAGACGACGAGGAAGGTCGGGACGAGGGTCACCTCGAGCGGCAGCATCAGCGTGCAGAGGATCGCGAGCAGCACCCAGCGGTCGCCGGGGAAGCGGAACTTGGCGAGGCCGTAGCCGGCCAGCGTGCAGAACACGACGTTGCCGACCATCACGATCACCGACACGACGGTGCTGTTCAGGAAGAATGTCGGGAAGGCCGCGCGGGAGAGCGCATTGGGGTAGTTCTCGGGATGCCACTCCGCCGGGATCCAGTCGGTGGTGAGCTGGAACATCTTCTCGCCGGCCTGGAAGGACGTCGTCGTCATCCACAGGATCGGCAGGATGAACGCCACGGTCAGCACCAGCAGCGGCACCAGGCCGAGCCAGCGGCGGTAGTGGTTGAAGTGGCCGCGCAGCGTGCGGCCGCCGGGCGGCTCCGCCAGGACGGTCATCCGTGCACCCGCTCGCCGCGCATGAAGAGGCGCATCTGCAGCATGGTGAAGACCAGCATGATGGCGAACAGCACCACCGAGATCGCGGCCGCCTCGCCCATCTTCATGTACGAGAAGCCGGTCTCGTAGATCAGCATCGAGAGCACGCGCGTCGCGTTCCCCGGGCCGCCGCCGGTCATGATGTAGGGCATCAGGAAGATGCGCGCCGACAAGAGCGCGGAGATGACGACGACGAAGAAGATCGTCGGCAGCAGCAGCGGCAGCGTGACGTGGCGGAAGCGCAGCAGCCCGCCCGCGCCGTCGATCTCGGCCGCCTCGTAGTAGTCCTTGGGGATCGCCAGCAGGCCTGCCAGGAAGACCACCATGAAGTAGGGCGCGAAGCGCCACGCCGTCACCGCGATGATCGCCGGCATCGCCGTGGACTGGCTCGTCAGCCAGTCGACCCGGTCGATGCCGAAGGGCTGCAGGAGCTGCGTGATCAGCCCGAAGGGATGCAGCAGGAACCGCCAGACCAGGCACACCGCGATGATCGGCATGAGGTTGGTCAGGAACATCGCCATCATGCAGTAGCGTGCGCCGGGCACCCGCGTGTTGATCGCCAGAGCCAGGCCGAGGCTCGCCACGGTGATGAGGATGGTCGAGCCGGCGATGTAGACGAGCGTGTTGACCAGGCTCTCGCGGAACACCGGATCGGCGAGCAGCTTGCGGTAGTTGTCGAGCCCGACGAAGGCGGGCATCGACACCATGTCGTAGGACGTGAAGCTGAGCTCGATCGCCCAGACCATAGGGCCGAACTTGAAGACCGCGAAGAAGAGGATGGTGGGCAGCACGAAGCCGATGCCCCAGAGCGTGATCCGGCGCTGGAAGTGCAGGCGCCAGAACGGCCGCGCGGCCGGCCGCGCGTAGGCCGCGTCGCCCGCCGCGATCTCGCCGCTCGTGGATCTGCCCGCCATCGTCCCCTGTCCGTCGCGCGCGCCGGGCCGCCCCTCTCCGCCCCGAAGGGCGGAGAGGGTGGCTCCGGACTATCCCCGCTTCGAGGCCTCGGTCGCGCGATCGACCTCGGCGGCGATCTCGTCGAGCGTCGGCTTGATGTCCGCGCGGTTCAGCATGATGCGCTGGACGCCGCGGTGCACCGCGTCGGCCAGCTCGTTGTAGACGATGGTGCGCGGCAGGTAGACGCCCTGGTTGGTCGCCTTGATGATCTCGTCGATATTGGGGAACTTGCGGACCTCGGGATTGTCGGTCCAGCCGCTCTTGCGGGCGTACGTGAAGGGAGCGGTGTCGTTCCAGGCGTCGACGAGGTCGCTCATGATGAACTTGTAGAGGTCGTGCAGGACCTCCTGCTTCTCCTTGGGCGCGCGCGCGTTGACCACCAGGTTGAAGCCGTAGGTCGTGGAGATGCCCTTGCCCGGCTCCACGCCCGGATACTGCACCGGCCGGAAGTAGCCCTCCTTCAGCATCTTCTGGTTCTGCGAGGCGATCGCCTGCAGCGGGATCGGGTGGCAGAAGAACATGGACGCCCGCTCGCGCAGCCAGTCCATCTGCGGCAGCGGCGCGGTCGCGATCGAATCCGCCGGGTCCTCGGCGCCGTAGGTGCGGGCGATCGAGGCGCGCACGGTCATCGCCTTGACGCCGGCCGCATTGTTGATCGTGCACTTGCCGGAGGCGTCGAACCACTGGCCGCCGTGCTGAACGAGGATCGGGTTGAACTGGATCATCGTCCACTGCGCGGCGTGCATCGCGAACTTGAAGCCCTGGCGGGTGAAGCGCTCGCCGCTCTTCACCGTCAGGCGCTTGGCGACCTCGCCGAGCTGGTCCCAGGTCTTCGGCCAGTCCTTCTCGGCGTCGAGACCGACCTCCTTGAACTGGTTGGTATTGAGGTAGTTGCAGAAGCCGTAGAACCAGAGCGGATAGCCGTAGACCTTGCCGTCCTTGGTGGCGCCGGCGACGAAGGCCTGGGCGAAGTCGTCGCTGAAGGCCTTGACCGAGGGATAGCCCAGGCGCTGCACGTCGAGCGGCGCCAGCAGGTCCTTGGCGAACCAGGTCGGCATGAACCAGTCCTGGCTGACGAAGCCGTCGGGTGCCGTGCCGGTGGCGAAGCCGACGCTGAGCTTCTTGCCGAGGTCGCCGAAGGGGAAGAACTGGAAGTCGACCTTGACGGTCGGGTTCTGCTCCATGAACAGCTTCACCCGCTTGTGCAGCCAGGGGCGCTGCTGCGGGTTCTCGAAGGTCCAGAAGCTGAGATTGACCGGCGCGCGCGCCTGCGCCCAGGCCCGCGGCGCCAGGGAGGCGGTCGCCGCGCCGATGCCGGCCGCGCCGATGCCCTGGATCAGGCTGCGCCGGCTGACCCCGGAGCCGCCGTTGGTGCTGCTCGTCGTCTTGCTGACCATTTCCTCCTCCATGCCCCGGCTGCCCGGGGTCCCTTTGTCGAGATCATAGGTCATTTGCGGTCGAGCCCCGCCATGGTCTCCAGCACCAGGGCCACCGCCGCCGTGTCCTGCGTGCCGTAGCCCGACGCGATCGCCGCGTTGAAGAGGGCCGAGCACGCGGCGAACAGCGGCGTCGGGCACCCGAGCGTATTGGCGAAGTCGGCGATCACCCGCATGTCCTTGCGCCACAGCTCCAGCGGCATCGTCTCGACCGGCTCGTAGCGGTCGGCGATCAGCATGGCGCCGCGCACCTGCAGCGCCCGCGACCCGCCCGCCCCGTCGGCCACCACCGCGAACATCTGCGCGGGGTCGAGCCCGGCCTTGCGCGCCAGCGCGAACGCCTCGCCCGCCGCCACCGTGTGGATGGCGACCAGCAGGTTGGCGACGTACTTCATCTTCGAGCCGGCGCCGAAGTCGCCCAGATGGTGCGGCCCGCGCGAGAAAGCCCGGAACGCCGGCAGGCAGCGCTCGTAGGCGTCGCGCGGCCCGCTGCCGTAGACCAGCACGTCGCGCGTCTTCGCCTGGCTGCCAGATCCGGAGAGCGGGCAGTCGAGCATGACGATGCCGAGAGCGGCGAGGTCGCGCCGCGCCCGCTCCTTGTCGTCGAGGGCGAGCGTGCTCGTCTCCGCCAGGACACGGTCGGCGCGCGGTGCGGCGGCGAGGTCGGCGACGACCGCGTGCAGCGCGGCCGCCGACGGCAGGCAGGTGATGACGATCTCGGCCCGGCCCGCCGCCGCGGCCGCCGAGTCGGCGAGGCAGCCGCCCATCGCCGCGAACGCCGCGCGCGCCGCCGGCGCCGGGTCGTGGCCGTGGACGGCGAAGCCCGCGTCGATCAGATGCCGGCTCATGGCCGAGCCCATGATCCCGAGGCCGATCATGGCGACGGCGGGGGACGGCGACCCGGTCATGACGGCGCGCCCGCTCAGGCCTTGCGCGCCGACCAGTAGGCCGGCAGCTCGGTGCAGTCGCGCCCGCCCCAGCCGGCCCGGCTGGCCTCGTCGTAGACGGCGAGCGTGCGCTCGGCGAGCGGCAGATCGAAGCCCCTGGCGTGCGCCTCCGCCACCATGGTGCGCAGGTCCTTGCGGATCGAATCGCAGTCGAAGGTGGCCGAGCCGGCCTCCATCGTCGCCAGGGTCTTGGCGACCGCCGCACCGCGCGCCTTCAGCACGTTCGGCCCGCCCGAGGTGTCGGCGAACAGCTCCACCAGCCAGCCGCGGTCGACGTCGAGATGGCGGCACAGCGCGTAGGCCTCGCCGAACGCCTGCCAGAAGACGGCGAGCGGCAGGTTGATGGCGAGCTTCATGCTGGCGCCGGCACCGATCGGCCCGACATGGTCGGCGCGCCGGCAGAGCTGGTCGAGGATCGGCCTGGCGCGGGCGACGTCGGCCGGCTCGCCGCCGACCAGGCCGAGCAGCTTGCCGGTCAAGGCCGGGCCGACGGTGCCGCCGACCGGGCACTCGACCATCGTGGCGCCCGCCGCCGCGACCTTCGCGGCCAGCGCCGTCTCGGTCTCCGGCCGGACCGTGCTCATCTCGATGAAGAGCTTGCCGCGGACATCGCCCGACAGCAGCCCGGAGGCGCCGCCATAAACGGCGTCGATCGCCGCGGCGTCGGTGACGATGGTGATCACCGCGTCCGAGCTCGCCGCGAGATCGGCGGGGCTCGCGGCGACGGCGGCACCCGCCGCGGCCAGTGGCTTCGCCTTGGCGGTATCGCGGTTCCACACCGTCACCTCGTGCCCGACCTCGATCAGGCGCCTGGCGATCGCCGCGCCCATCCGGCCCAGCCCGGCCACTCCGATCCTCATGCCATCCTCCCGGCGTCCACGCGGTTCCTAGAGTCGATAGAGACGCGCGGCGGTGTCGTGCAGCACGGCGCGCCGCTCCGCGGCCGACAGGCCTTCGAGGCAGCGCCGCATCGTCGCGACCAGTGTCGCATAGTCCGTCCACAGCTTCTCGATCGGGAAGTTGCTGCCGAAGAGGCAGCGCGTCGGCCCGAACATCGTCACCGTCTCCTCGACGATCGGCCGCCAGCGCTCGACGCTGCAGGCACGATCGAAGGTACCGAGGCCCGACAGCTTCACCATGACGTTGGGGCAGCGGGCGAGCCCGGCCATGCCGGCGCGCCACGCGGCCCAGCCCGCCTCGCTGCGGTCCTCCGGCATCCCGGCATGCATCAGCACGAAGGTGACGCCGGGGAAGTCGCGGGCGAGTGCCGCCGCGTCCGCCATCTGGCTGGTGAACACCTGCAGCTCGAAAAGGAGGCCGCGCGCCGCGACCGCGCCGAGGCCGCGACGCCAGGCCGGGTCGTTCATGAGGTCGGGCCGGGTGGCGAAACGGTAGAGCGGCTTCTCGTGCCAGTGGAGCTGCTGGCGCACCGCGCGCAGGGTGCCCGCCGCCATCTCGCGGTCGAGCACGTCGGCGACGTCGGGCGCGGCGAGGTCGGCATAGCCGGTGATCGCGTGCGGGAAACCGCTGCCGTCGGCCACCGACTGCACCCAGGCGACCTCGTCCACTTCCGCGCCCGGCGCCACGTTGACCTGCACGAAGACCGACTTCACGACGCCCGCGGGCGTCGCGTCGGCCAGGTACTCGTCGATCGTGTAGTCGCGGCGCAGCGGCTCATAGGTCCCGAAGATGCGCGGCACGGGCGGACCCTGCAGCCACGGCGTCGCCGCCAGGCGCCAGATGTGGTGATGGGCGTCGACGATCGGCTCGTTCACGCCGGCACCCGGGTCAGCAGGTCGGGGGAATGGGAGGGCGGCCTGGCGCTGACGCGCAGGATGAAGGCGGTCGTGAGGCCGAGCGCCGGATCGCTCTGCGGCGACTCCAGGCCGCGTTCGATGAAGGTGCCGAGCCGGCGGCCGAGCGCCACCGCCGCCTTGCCCTCCGGCAGGCGCTCCGCCTCGTAGCGGGCGAGGGCCGCTGCGACGGTGCCGCCCTGGGCCAGGCTGCGTGCCAGCGCGAAGCCGTCCTCCCCCGCCTTGAGCACGCCGATGCCGGCATGCGGGCGGGCGACGAAGGCGGCGTCGCCGACCAGCGCCACGCCCTCGAAGGCGATCCGCTCGGACGCGACATCGTAGATCGGCTGCAGCATCGGCCGCTCGGCCAGCGCCACCACGGCCGCGAGCGGCGCCGGCAGGTCGCGCGCCGCATCCCGGCGCAGCCGTTCCACGAGGTCGCGACGGATCAGCGGCGGCGGGATCGCGTACTCGTGGCGGTGACCGTCGTCGTCGGTCAGCAGGTCGGCGAGGGGCGCGCCGTCCGGCACGTGGCGATACCACAGGAAATTGTAGCGGCGCCGGCCGGGCTCCACCGAATCGTCGCCGCCGGCGACGGGATAGCCGATGAACTGGCCGCCCGGCGGGAAGCAGAAGCAGTACTGGCCGAAGCCGCCGGCGCGAAAGTCGTCGGCCAGCTCGGTCTCGGCGACCAGCCCGCGCCAGGCGACGTAGCCGGCGTAGCGCGGCTCGGTGCCGGGCGCCATGAGCGCGCGCACCTTCGAGCGGAAGCCGTCGGCGCCGACGATCAGGTCGGCGGCGACCGCCTCCCCGTCGGCGAAGCGCGCGACCGGCCGCCCGGCCGCATGCCCGATCGCCACCAGCTCGCGCCCGCTGTGGTAGCGCTCCCTCGGGAACGCGGCCTTCAGCGGGTTGTACACGTAGCTCCAGGAGGTGAGGTACTGCGGGAAGTCGAAGCGCCCGAGCACCGCGCCGTGGCGGTCGACCGCCACCCGCCCGTCGACCTGGATGCCGAGCGGGCCGGCCTCGGTGACGCCGGCCGCCGCCATGATCGGCTCCATCTCGGCATGGCGCGCGATCCCGGCGCCGCGCGCGGCGAGAT
>JADZBA010000392.1 GCA_020852355.1 Alphaproteobacteria bacterium | reverse complement strand
GTCCTGCGCCCGCTTCACCGCCATCGCGAACGCGACCGGCGAGCCCGCCTGCTCGGTACCCTGCGGCTTCACCGGGGACGGGCTGCCGATCGGGCTGATGCTGCACGGCCCGGTGCTGGGCGACGGCCCGGTCCTGCGCGCCGCCCACGCCTACGAGCAGGCCAACGACTGGCGGCTGCGCCGGCCGCCCGGGTGGGAGTGAAGCGGCCGGCGCTCAATGCGCCGTGCTGCCGCCGTCGACGGAGATCGCGGCGCCGGTGACGTAGCTGGCGTCGCCGGACGCGAGGAAGCGGATGGCGCGCGCCTGCTCCGCCGGCTCCGACACGCGGCCGACCGGGATGGTGGCGCCGAGCGCGGCCATGCCCTCGTCGGGGTCGAAGCCGCGATGGGCGAGGCCGGAGGCGAGCATCGGCGTGCGCACCTCGCCGGGGCAGACGGCGTTGACGCGGATGCCGTCGGCGGCATGATCGAGGGCGAGCGCGCGCGACATGTTCACCACGCCCGCCTTCGACGCGCAGTAGGCGACATGGCCCTTGCCGGCCACCAGGCCCCAGTCCGAGGCGACGTTGACGATGGCGCCGCCGCCGCTCTCGCGCATGGCGGCGATCGCCGCCCGGCACATCCAGAAGGTGCCGCTGAGATTGACGGCGATGACGTCGAGCCACGCCGCGTCGGAGGTGTGCAAGGCGTCGCCGCGATGGATGATGCCGGCGCTGTTGACCAGCACGTCGACGCGCCCGAAGCGCGCGACGGTGGCGGCGACCGCGGCGTCGCACCGGGCGCGCTCGCGCACGTCGAGCGCCACGAAGCCGGCGCGCGCCGGTGGCAGCGCCAGCTCGGCGATCAGCGCCGCGGCGCGGCCCGCGTCGCGGCCGGCCAGCATCACCGCCGCACCGCAGGTCGCGAACTCGCGCACGCAGGCGGCGCCGATGCCCGACGTGGCGCCGGTGACCAGCGCGACCTTGCCGGCGAGCGTCATCGCCCCTTCCACACGGGCTTGCGCTTCTCGGCGAAGGCGCGCGGCCCCTCGAGGAAGTCCTCGGACGCCATCATCCGCTCGTAGTGCGGCAGGCCGCTGCGGCCGCGCTTCATCCTGGCGAAGGCCGCACGCTCGTCGAGCCGGTCGATCGCCGGCAGCACCTCGAGCAGCGCCTGGACCGCGAGCGGCGCACCCTCCGCGATGGTGGCGGCGATCTCCCGCGCCTTCGCCATCAGCGCGTCGGCCGGCACCGCGGCATGGACGAGGCCCCAATGGACCGCCTCCGCCACCGCCATGCGGCGGCCGGTCAGCATCATCTCCACCGCGACGTTGTAGGGCACGCGCCGCGGCAGGCGCTGCACGGCGCCGGCATCGGGAATGAAGCCGCGCTGCATCTCCGGGAGCGCGAACCAGGCATGGTCGGCCGCCACGACGATGTCGGCGGCCAGCGCCATCTCCAGCCCGCCGCCGACCGCGAGGCCATTGACCGCGCAGATGATCGGCTTGTGCAGGTCCCACAGCTCGGTGAAGCCGGCATAGCCGCCGGGCGCGTCCATGGTCGCGTCGTTGACCGCCCCGGCGTCGGTCGCCTGCGCCACCTCCTTGAGGTCCCAGCCGGCGGAGAACATGCGGGTGCCGGCCCCGGTCAGGATGCCGACCCGCAGATCGGGGTCGTCGCGCAGGGTGGTGAACGCCCGGTGGAGGCATTCGCCGACCGCGGGGTTGATGGCGTTGGCGGGCGGCCGGTCGATCGTCACCTCGATGACGGGGCCGCGCCGCTCGACCCGGACGGGCGCGCTCACGTCGCGGTTCCGCCCGCGAAGGCGGCACCCCGCTTGTCGTTGAAGGAGGTGATGCCCTCGCGCACCTCCGCGCCGCGCAGCGTCACCAGCTTCGCCAGCTCCTCGGTGCGCAGCCCCTCGTTGAGGTGCTGGTGGGCCGCCTGGTAGACCGCGTGCTTGGAGAAGCCGATGCCCTGGGCCGGGCCGTCGGCCAGCCGCCGGGCGAGGGCCGTGCTTTCCGCCAGCAGCGCATCGGGTGCGACGACGCGGTTGAAGATGCCGAGCCGCAGGCACTCGTCGGCGGCGATGAAGTCGCCGGTCCAGATCAGCTCCAGCGCCTTGCCGGTGCCGACGAGCTGGGTCAGCAGGTAGGCGCCGCCGGCGATGCCGCGGCGGATGAAGATGTCGGCGTAGCGCCCCTCGGTCGAGCCGATGCGGATGTCCGAGCCCAGCATCAGCCCGCCGCCGGCGCCGCAGGCGAGGCCATTGACGGCAGCGATGATCGGCTTGGGGGTGGCTCGCATCTCGCGGACGAGGTTGTGCCAGGCGAGCTCGGTCTCCGCCTCGGGCGGGATGGCGCCGTCGCGGGGATCGCTCTCCTGCATGTCGTCGCCGGCGCAGAAGGCGCGGCCGGTGCCGGTCAGGATCAGCACCTTGAGCTCGGGCGCGGTGCGGAAGACGCGCAGCGCCTTGAAGATGCCGGCGTGCATCGCCAGCGTCAGCGCGTTCAGCTTCGCCGGGCGGTCGAGGCGCAGGGTGGCGACCGGGCCGTCGCTGGTGAAGCGCACATGCGGCGTGATGGCGGCGATCGGGTCGGTCGGGGTCATGGCTGGGTCCTCAGGAGAGTGGGAATGTCCTCGATCGTCTCGGCGACGCGGACGCCGGCCGCGGCCAGCGCGGCGACCTTGCCGGCATGCGTGCCCCTCGATCCGACGACCATCGCGCCGGCATGGCCGATGCTGCGCCCCGGCGGGATCGTGCGGCCCGAGACGAAGGCGACGACGGGCTTGGCGATGCGCGCGGCGACCACCGCGGCGGCATCCTCCTCCTCGCGCCCGCCGACCTCGCCGATGATCAGCATGGCGCGCGTCGCGGGGTCGGCCTCGAACATCTCCAGGCAATCGCCGAAGGTGGTGCCCTTGACCTCGTCGCCGCCGACGCCGACCACGGTGCTGGCGCCGATGCCCTTGCGGCGCATCTCCAGCAGCGTCGCATAGCTGAGGGTGCCGCTTTTCGACATGACGCCGACGTCGCCCGGGATGCAGACCTCGTCGCAGTAGAAGCCGACCTTGGCCTTGCCGGGCGAGATCAGGCCGCTGCAGTTCGGCCCGATCAGGCGCGTGCCGGTGTCGCGCACCTTGCGCCTGACCTCGATGACGTCGTGCACCGGCATGAACTCGGCCACGCAGACGACGCGCCTTATGCCGGCGTCGATCGCCTCGTAGATCGCGTCCTTGGCGCGCGCGGCAGCGACGTAGAGGATCGACATCTCGGCACCGGTCTCGCCGACGGCGCGGCGCATGGTGTCGAAGACCGGCAGGCCCTCGACGCGCTCGCCGCCCTTGCCCGGGCTGACGCCGCCGACGACGCGGGTGCCGTAGGCCAGCATCTCGGCGGCCTGGAAGCGGCCCATCGGGCCGGTGATCCCCTGCACCAGGACGGTGGTGGTCTCGTCGAGGAGGATGGTCATGCCGTCACCTTCGCCGCGTCGCGAACGGCGGCCCTGACCGCGTCGCCGATCGCCTCGCAGACTTCGAAGCCCGCCTGCCGCAGCAACGCGTGCGCGGCCGGGGCGCGGTTGCCCTGGAGGTGGAAGTAGAGCGGCTTGGCGCCGGTATCGGTCCGGTCCCCCAACACCTTCAGCAGCGCCTCGGCGAGATGGTCGAGGCGCAGGCCGCAGGTCGTGAAGTTGACGATGATCGCGCGCACCTCCGGATCGCGGCCGAGCACGTCGAGCACGAGATGCAGCGCCGGCTCCGTCTTGCCGGACATGATGGCGTAGTCCAGATCGACGAAGGCCGAGAGCCGGCTGCCCAGCCGCTCGACCCAGTCCATGACCGTGACGCCGACCCCCGCGCCCGAGCTGACGAGGCCGATGCTGCCGCCGACCGGGACATACTGAATCTCCAGCGCCTTCATCTGCGCGAAGAGATCGCTCTCGCCGGTGCGCGCCCGCTCGATGGCGGCGAAGCGGGGCTGGCGGAAGAAGGCGCCGTCGTCGACCGCGACGCGGGCATCGAGCGCCAGCAGGGTGCCGTCGGCCAGCTCCGCCAGCGGGTTGATCTCGGCCAGCGTCGCGTCGGCCGCGGGCAGCAGCCGGGCGAGCCGGGTCGCGACGTCGGAGAATGCCGGCCACAGGCGGGGATCGATGCCGAGCTCGTCGAGTGCCGCGCGCACCTGGTAGGGGCCGAGGCCGTAGGCGGGGTCGATCGCGATGCGGCGGAAGCTCTCCTGGTCGCCGCCGAAGTGCGATTCGACGTCGACCCCGCCGGCGCGGCCGACCAGGCAGGCCGCCTCGCCCCCGTCGAGCAGCACCGCGAGGTAGCGCTCCGTGCGGATCGCCGCCTGCTCCTCGATCAGGACCTCGCGCACCGGCAGATCCTTCAGCGTGTTGCCGAGCAGGGCGGCGACGTGCCGCGCCGCCTCCGCCGCGTCGGCCGCGCGCACGACGCCGCCGGCCTTGCCGCGGCCGCCGGCGGCGACCTGCGCCTTCACCATGAACGGCGGAGAGAGGCCGGCCAGCGCGGCCGGCACCTCCTCCGCCGTCGCGACGACGACGCCGCGCGGCACGGCGATCCCGTGGTCGCGCAGCACGGCCTTCCCCTCATGCTCCAGCAGCAGCAAGATGATCTCTCCGGCGGTTCACAGCTTGGATGCGGTGTGGATGCCGACGATGCTGTCGATCAGCACGACCAGCAGCAGCGCCACGTAGATGGCGATCGACGCCGCGGCGACGATCACGGTGGTCATCGAATATTCCATGAAGTTGAACAGCACCACCGGCAGCGTGTAGCCGCCCGTCACGCTGAGGAAGATGCTGATCTCGACGTTCACCCAGGACATGATGAAGGCGAAGAGCGCACCCGCCAGCAGGCCGCCCTTGACCATCGGCGCCACGACGAGGGCCATCATCTCCAGCCGGTTGGCGCCGAGATCGGCCGCCGCCTCCTCGACCCGCGGGTCGATCGAGACCAGGGCGGCGCCGACCGTGCGAATGACGTAGGGCATGACGGCGACGACATGGGCGATCAGCAGCCCGGCGAAGCTGGTCGCGAAGCCCAGCACCGAGAAGAGCTGCAGCAGCGCCACGCCCAGGATGATCTGCGGCACCAGCAGCGGCGACAGGAACAGGCTCCAGGCCAGGCGGCGGCCGGGGAAGCGCCGGCGCACCAGGACGTAGGCCGCGGGGAAGCCCAGCACCGTCGCCAGCGCGGCGGCGGCGAACGCGATCTGCGTGCTCAGCAGCAGCGAGCCGACGAACACCGGATCGCGGAAGAAGGCCGCGTACCAGCGCAGCGAGAAGCCCTGCGGGGGAAAGCGGACATAATCGACCTCGGAGAAGGAGGCGCCGACCAGCACGACCAGCGGCGCCAGCAGGCCGAGCAGCACCAGCCAGGCGACCAGGGTGATCAGCCAGCGGCCGATGCCGCCGATCCCGGCCCGGCGGCCGGCGCGCGAGAGCGCGCTCACAGCATCGCCTCCCCCTCGCCGCGGCTGCCGACCGCGCGCCGCGACAGCACCCGGTTGTAGCCCCAGATGATGAGCAGCGTGACGGCGAGCAGGACGCAGGCGATGCCCGCCCCGAGCGGCCAGTTGAAGACCCGCATGAACTGCTCGAAGATCAGCATCGCCATCACCTTGTTGCGGCCGCCGCCGAGCAGCGCCGGGGTGACGTAGGAGCTGAGGCAGAGGGCGAAGACGAGGAAGCTGCCGGCGAGCACGCCCGGCAGCGTCAGGGGAAAGGTGACGCGGCAGAACGTGCCGAACGCCCCGGCGCCGAGGTCGCGGGCCGCCTCCTCCAGGGAGCCGTCGACGTTCTCCAGCACCGCCGCGATGGTCAGCACCATGAACGGGATCATGATGTAGACGAGGCCGGTGACCACCGCCGTCTCGTTGTAGAGCAGGCGCAGCGGCGCATCGATCAGGCCGAGGCCGAGCAGCCCCTCGTTGACGATGCCGCGCCGCCCGAGGATGACGAGCCAGGCGAGCGAGCGGATGACGGCGCTGGTGAACAGGGGCGCGATGACGATCATGTAGACCCAGCGCTTGCGGCTGGGCGCGACGAGGCGGACGAGGTAGTAGGCGACCGGGAAGCCGAGCACGAGGCAGACCAGCGTGCTCAGGATCGAGATCCAGAAGGACCGGCCGATCACCGACCAGTAGTAGCCATCGCCGACGATGCTCTCGTAGACCGCCAACGTCGGCTTGCCGTCGACGGTGAAGCTCTCCGGCAGGATCAGCAGCAGCGGCAGCACGAACACGAGCAGCAGCAGGACCATGGCCGGCAGCAGCGGCCAGGTCTCGCGCAGCACGCCGCGGCGCCGTCGCCCGGGAGCCATGGCGGCGGCCGCGGTCATGGGGCGACGACGTGGGCGAGGTCGGCGCGCCAGGTGACGCCGACCGCCTCGCCGGTGCGCAGCCCGTCGAGCTGCCGCCGGTCGAAGCCGCGCAGCATCAGCGGCTCGCCCGCCGCGGTGCGCAGATAGACGACGAAGCTGCTGCCGAGGAACACCCGGTCCTCGACGACGCAGGGCAGCACGTCGGCGCCCTCGGCGCGGAGCTCCAGCGATTCCGGCCGGATCGCCACCGATGCGGCGTCGCCCGGCCGCGCGCCGTCGACCGTGGCCGGCATCGACTTGCCGGCGATCTCCACGATCCCGGCGGGTCCCGTCGCCAGCACGCGGCCACGCAGCACGTTCGCCTCGCCGAGGAAGTTCGCCACGAACTCCGTGCGCGGCCGGTCGTAGATCTCGCGGCCGGCGTCGTACTGCAGGATGGTCCCCTGGTTCATGACCGCGATGCGGTCGGAGAGCGCCAGCGCTTCGTCCTGGTCGTGGGTCACGTAGATGAAGGAGATGCCGACCTCGCGCTGGAGCTGCTTCAGCTCGACCTGCATGCGCTTGCGCAGCTTGAGGTCGAGGGCGCCGAGCGGCTCGTCGAGCAGCAGCACCTTGGGCTGGTTGACCAGCGCGCGCGCCAGTGCCACCCGCTGCTGCTGACCGCCCGAAAGCTGCGCCGGATAACGGTCGCCGAAGCTTTCGAGGCCCGCCAGCGCCAGGAAGCGCCGCGTGCGCTCGCCGACCTCGCTTCTCGGCAGGCGCTTGCGCCGGAGGCCGAAGGCGACGTTGTCGAAGACCGAGAGATGGGGGAAGAGCGCGTAGCTCTGGAACACGAGGTTGACCGGCCGCCGGTTGGGCGGCACGTCGACGACATCGGCGCCGTCGATCTCGATCGCGCCGGCGTCGGGCTGCTCGAAGCCGCCGATCATGCGCAGGATGGTCGACTTGCCGCAGCCGCTGGGACCGAGCAGCGACACGAATTCGCCCCGGCGCACCACGAGCGACACGTCGCGCACCGCGTCGGCCGCGCCGTAGCGCTTGCTGACCCCTTCGAGCCTGACGATCGTCTCGGACATCTCGCCCCGCTGCGGCATGGCCGCCCGCCTCGCCGGCGGGCGGCCCGTTGCGTGCCAGCCGCCTTAGCGGGCGACTTCCTGGTTCCAGCGCTTGGTCCACGCCTCGCGATTGTCGAGGATCGCGTTGGCGTCGACGATGCGCAGGCGCTTGACGTTGCCGCCCGGACCCCAGGGCATCTTCCTGTCGACGTCGGGCGCCAGCACCGTCTTGGTGTTGACGGGGCCGAGCAGCAGGCGCTTGGCGATCTCGCCCTGCGCCTCGGGCCCGACCGTGTAATTCACGAGCTGCTCGGCCAGCGCCTTGTTCTTGGTGCCCTTGACGACGTGGATGCGGATGTCGCCGGCGACCGCCCCCTCCTTGGGCACCACGTAGTCGATGGGGAAGCCCTTGTTCTGCAGGTCCCAGACCTGCGAGGAGGCCATGGTGGCCACCACCACCTCGCCGTTGGCCAGCATGTTGGCCCCGGCCGGCGAGCCGCCGAAGAAGACCGCCCCTTCCTTCGACAGCTTGGCCATCATCTCGAACGCCGGATCGACCTTGGCGAGCCCGCCGCCCTTCAGCTCGGCGATCGTCACCATGATCGGCAGCGAGATCGAGTTCTCCGGGCTGTAGATCGCGATGCGGCCCTTGAAGCGCGGATCGGCGAGGTCGAGCCAGGAGCTCGGCGCCTGCTTCACGTCCTGGCGGTTGTACGCGATGCCCGCGGCCCAGTAGCCGGTGGTGAAGGCGACGATCTGGCCGGCCGCGTTCTTGATCACCGCCTCGGGGACGACATCGGCGAGGTTGCCGATGGCGGCCGGGTCGATCGTCTCGATCAGGCCGTCGCGGATCGCCTGATCGGACACCACGCGGTCCATCCAGACCACGTCGAACTGCGGATTGTCCTTCTGCTGGCGCAGCTTGGCGAGGGTGACGCCGGAGATGCCCTCCTCGATGCGCATTTGCGTCCCCGACGCCTTCCCGAAGGGATCGAGGAAGGCGCCGCGGATCGAATCCGCCCACACCCCGCCGTAAATCCCGCCGACGGACAGGCTCTTCTGCGCCTGCGCATCGGCCCCGAACGCCATCGCCAGGCCGACGGACCCCGCGAGGGCGAGACACCGCACGGCCGCGCCGCACTTCTTTCGATCGCTCATTCTTCCACTCCCCTGTTCGCAGAGATGGCCGGTGCGGGCGCTCATCCCGCGACGGCCGCTTGCGGCGGGCGCTGGCTGAAGCGCCGGCCGAACAGCTCCGAGGCGATGTTGTTGAGCTGGATCTCGACGGTGCCGCCGGCGAGCGCCCAGGCCCGCGCGTCGCGCACCATGCGCTCGGCCGGGCATTCGCGCAGGTAGCCGAAGCCGCCGAACGTCTGCATCGCGTCGTTGGTGACGGCGATCGCCATCTCGTTGGCGTAGGCCTTGGCCATCGACGCCTCCAGCATCGAGGGCAGGCCGCCGGCCGCGTTCGAGACGGCGCGGTAGGTCAGCAGGCGGGCCGCGTCGAGCTGCATCGCCATGCGGGCGAACTTCCACTGCAGGCCCTGGAACTCGCAGAGCGGCCGGCCGAACTGGGTGCGTGTCTTGGCGTACTCGATCGCGTTCTCCAGCGCGGCGCCGGCGATGCCCAATGCCATCGCGGCGTTGCCGCAGCGCTCCAGGTTGAAGGCCGCCATCAGCTTGCTGAACTGGCCCGGCTCGACGACCAGGTTCTCGCGCGGCACGCGGCAGCCGCGGAAGAAGAGGTCGGCCTGGATGCAGCCGCGCAGGCCCATCTTCTTGCGCGGCGGGCCGATCTCGAAGCCGGGCGTGCCCTTGTCGACGATGACGCCGCCGATGTTCTTCGCCCCCGGCTCGTCGCCGAACTTCACGTAGGTCAGGAACGAGCTCATCGAGGCGGTATCCTCGACATAGGCCTTGTGGCCCTCGATCACGACCTCGTCGCCCTCGATGCGGGCGCGGCTGTACATGTCGGTGGCACCCGATCCCGCATGGGGCTCGGTGATGGCGATCCCCATCAGCAGCTCGCCGCGCGCCGCCTTCGGCAGCAGCTTCTGGCGCATCGTCTGGCTGCCGAAATGGGTGATCACCTGGATCGGGCCGATCAGCCCGTCGAAGACGATCTCCGCGGTGTTGGCGCAACCCTTGGCCAGTTCCTCGATGACCAGGATCGCCTCGACCGGGCCGATGCCGCCGCCGCCGTACTCCTTGGGGATGGTCAGGCCGAGGAAGCCGAGCTCGGCCGCCCGGCGCACCATCGGCTCGGGAAAGCGCTCGTGCTCGTCCCACTCCGCCGCGCGCGGCGCGAGCTCGTTCTGCGCGAACGTCCGGGCGCGGTCGCGCACGGCCTGCTGCTCGGCGGTAAGCTGGAAATCCATCGGTCAGTCCCTCGTCGGCGGCTTCCTGGCGCGGCGGACGGGCTTCGCCGCCGCCCCGACCCCGGGCATCGCCGGGCCGGACGCGGTGGCGAAGGCCTCCATCTCCGCGTTGAAGCGGTTGTGAAAGCTCTCGTTGGCGTAGGTGCCGTGCGCCAGCCATGCCTGCTCGTGGCTGCGCAGCGCGGCGATCGTCTGGCGGCGGTGGGCGACGGCGACGCCGAAGACCAGCGCGTTGACGACGCTCAGCACCGCCACCCGGGATTCGAAGAAGGCCGGGAACTGCACCGGGATGGCGAGCGTCACGTCGGCGATCTCGGCGAGCGGCGAGAGGTCGGAATCGGTCATCGCGATGGTCGCGGCACCGGCATCGTGCGCCGCCTTGAAGATCGCGACGGTATCGCGCGTGTAGCGGCGGAAGCTGAGGCCGATGCAGGCATCGCCCGGCCTGACCCGCATGAGCTGCTCGGGCAGGTCGCCGATGCCCGGCATCAGGACGTTCGCCTTGCGGCCGATCCAGTCGAGGTAGGATCCGAAGTGCTGGACCAGTCCGAAGGTGCTGCGCAGGCCGACGAGATGCACGGTGCCGGCCCGCGCCAGCAGGTCGACGGCCCTGCCGAACTCTTCCTCCGGCAGGCTCTCCAGCGCCTTCTCCAGGTTGGCGATGTCGGCACGGAGCGCCGAGGCCAGGACCGTCTGGGCATCCTGCTTGGCGCCCGTGCGGCGGAGCTGCGAGACCGTATCGACGCTGCGGCGCAGCTCCTCGCGCGCCAGCGCCTGCAGCTCGGTGAAGCCGGAGAGACCGAGGCTCTCGGCGAAGCGCACCACCGTCGCCGCGCTGACGCCGACCCGCGCGGCTACGCGCATCACCGAGGCGAACGCCATCTCCTTGTGATGCTCCAGCACGTAGTCCGCCACCGCCCGGTTGGTGGCCGTCATGTCCTTGTAGCCCGCGCGGATGCGGGAGAGCGCCCATGCGATGGAGCGGGATTCGCCATCCCGGCGTGAACGGCTCATTTCATATGTTCCATTCGTGGAAAAAGCATTTCAGCGGGACCCATGGCTGTCAAGGCCCGGAGTGCCGACTCCGGGCCGATGCAATCGCGCGGGATCTTCGCCCCCCGATTGTAAAATGCGCCTCTGCGCCGACATGGGCTTGACCGGGGGTGCCGGCCGACCCCGACAATCCGGCCCGCGTTCACTCCGAGGAGACAGCCCGATGCGCCGCGCCCTCGTCGCTCTCGCCGCGATTCCCGCCCTGCTCGCGACCCTCGCCCTGCCGTCGGACGCCAGGACGCTGCGCTGGGGCAACCAGGGCGACGTCATGTCGATGGACCCCTACGCCTACTACACGACGATCAATGCCAGCTTCCTGCAGAACATCTACGAGCCGCTGATCCGCTTCGACCGCAACCTGAAGCTGGAGCCGTCGCTGGCGACCGAGTGGCGGATGACCGATGCCACCACCTGGCGCTTCACGCTGCGCCCGGGGGTGAAGTTCCACGACGGCTCGCCCTTCACCGCCGACGACGTCGTCGCCTCGCTGAAGCGCGCGAGCCATCCGGATTCGCCCTATCGGCCGGCGACCCACGCGATCAAGGACGTGCGCAAGGTCGAGGAGCTGGTGGTCGACGTCGAGATGCAGACGCCCTACCCGATCCTCATCAATGACCTCTCGGGCGTCTACATCATGAGCCGGGACTGGCTGGCGAAGCACGGCGCGCTGGAGCCGTTCAACCCGGCCAAGGGCGGCGAGAGCTACGCCCACATGAACGCCAACGGCACGGGCCCCTTCATCCTGAAGTCGCGCCGGCCGGACAGCGAGACGGTGCTGACCGTCAACCCGAACTGGTGGGACAAGACCGGCCACAACCTGACCGAGGTCGTGTTCAAGCCGGTCAACAACGACGCCACCCGCGTCGCCGGCCTGCTCTCGGGCGAGCTCGACCTGATCGTGCCGGCACCCCTGCAGGACATCGAGCGCATCCAGAAGAGCCCGGACCTCCAGGCGCTGCTGGGCGACGACCTGCGCGTCATGTATTTCGGCCTCAACCTCGGCGTGGCCGAGCTCAACGCCGGCAACGTCAAGGGCAAGAACCCGCTGGCCGACGTGCGGGTCCGCCAGGCGCTCTACCAGGCGGTCGACGTCGAGGCGATCTCCAAGCGGCTGATGCGCGGCTACGCCAAGCCGATCGCGACCATGGTGGCGCCGCAGATCCAGGGCTACGACCCGGCGCTCGCCGAGCGCGCCGCACCGTTCGATCCCGAGGCGGCGAAGAAGCTGCTGGCCGAGGCCGGCTACCCGAACGGCTTCCAGCTCGGCCTCGACTGCCCGTCCGACCGCTTCGTCAACGCCGAGCGCATGTGCCAGTCGATCGTGCCGATGTGGGAGCGCATCGGCGTCAAGGTGGTCTACAGCCCGCAGCCGGACTCCATCTACTTCAAGAAGATGATGTCGGGCGGCTCCGACGTCTTCCTGATCGGCTGGGCGAACACGCCGCAGATCGACGCCTACTCGATCCTCAACAACTGCATCCACACGCCCTCGCCCCGCCACGGGCGCTGGAATCCCGGCAAGTATTCCAACCCGGAGGTCGATCGGCTGATCGAGAGCGCGTCGGTGGAGCTCGACCTCGCCAAGCGCACGAAGCTGATGTCCGACGCCTTCCGCATCTTCCGGGCCGAGTACGGCGCGATCCCGCTCTACCAGGAGCCGCTGGCCTGGGCCGCGCGCAAGAACGTCAAGGTCGCGATCGCGCCCGACAACAAGATGCGCCTCTTCTTCGCGCGGATGGATTGAGGGCACGAACATGAAGGTCGTCGTCGCGGCGTTCAGCCACGAGACCAACAGCTTCTCGCCGATCCCCACGACGCTCGACAAGTTCGGCGTCGGCAAGGGCCCGTACTTCGGGGCGGCCGCGCGCGCCGCCTACGAGAAGACGGGCATGCCCATGGCGGCGTTCATCAGGCTGTCCGAGGCGGCCGGCCACACCGTCGTGACGCCGGTCGCCGCGCGCTGCAGCCCGAGCGCGCCGGTCGACGCGGCCGCCTACGAGGCGGTGTGCGACGCCATCCTCGCCGCCGTGCACGAGGGCTGCGACGCGGCCCTCCTCGACCTGCACGGCGCGATGATCGCCGAGCAGGCCGAGGACGGCGAGGGCGAGCTGCTGCGCCGCATCCGCGCCGCAGCCCCGGGGCTGCCGATCGGCGTCGGCCTCGACTTTCACACCAACCTCACCGGAGCCATGGTCGACAACGCGACGGTCGCCGTCGGCTACCGCACCTATCCGCACATCGACATGTACGAGACCGGCGAACGCGCGGCAAAGCTGCTGTTCGACGCGATGGCGGGCCGCATCCGCCCGGTCATGGAATGGGGCAACGCCCCGATGCTGACGGCGACCCTGAAGCAGGACACCAACGACGAGCCGATGCGCACGCTGGAGGCGCTCTCGGCCGCCGCGGAGAAGGAGCCGGGTATCCTCGCGGTCACCATGTTCGGCGGGTTCCCGCTGGCGGATACGCGCGAGACCGGCCTCTCGGTCCTGGTAATCGCCGACGGCGACCGGGCGGCGGCCGCCGCCGTGCGGGACCGGCTGCTGGCGGCGGCGTGGGAGCGGCGCGCGGGCCTCGTCTATACCGGCCGCCCGCTGGTCGAAAGCGTGGCGGAGGCCAAGCGCCTGGCCGAGGGCCCGGGCAGCGGGCCGGTGCTGCTGATCGACCATGCCGACAACTGCAATTCCGGCGGCACGCTCGACTCGACGACGGTGATCGCAGAGGCGATGCGCCAGGGCCTGACCGACGTCGCCGTCGTCCCGCTCTGCGATCCCGAGGCGGTCGAGCGCCTGCGCGCGGCCGGCCTCGGCGCCGCGGTGACGCTCGACATCGGCGGCAAGGTCGCCTGCCCGACGCTGGCGGAAGAGCCGCGGCCGCTGCGCCTCACCGGCACCGTGGGCGCCTTCTCCGACGGGCTCCTCACGGTCACCGGCCCGGTCTTCACCGGCACGCAGATCGGCATGGGCCCGTCGGTGCGCTTCGACGCCGCCGGCATCTCCATCGTCGTCACCTCGCGCCGCATCGAGCCCTACGACCTCGGCGTCTTCCGCGCGCTCGGCATCGAGCCGGCGGAAAAGCGCTTTCTCATCCTGAAGTCGCGCATCCAGTACAAGCCGACCTTCGTGCCGATCGCCAGGGGCGTGGTCGAGTGCGACGGCGTCGGCGTCGCCAGCTCCGACTACGCCCTCTTCCGCTTCCGGCGGCTGCGCCGCCCGATCTATCCGATCGACCCCGCGGCGACCTTCGCCGCCGCCGCACAGTGAGCGCCGCCATGACCGACGAACGCCCCATCGCCGTCGTCACCGGCGCCTCGGCCGGCATCGGCGCCGCCACCGTCGACGCGCTGGTCGGCGCCGGCTGGAACGTCATCGCAGCCGCTCGCCGGATCGACCGCCTGCAGGAACTGGCCGCCCGCCACGGCGACCATTGCCTGCCGATCGCGCTCGATGTCACCGACGCGGCATCGGCCGCCTCGCTGCCGCAGCGCCTGCCCGAGGGCTGGCGGGCGGTGGCGGCGCTGGTCAACAACGCCGGCCACGACATCGGCGGCAAGACGCCCTTCGAGGAGCGCCCGGTCGCCGACTGGATCGCGATCATCGAGACCAACATCTCCGGCATGATGCGCGTCACCCACGCGCTGGCGCCGGCGCTGCTGGCCGCCCGCGGCCATGTCGTCAACATCGGCTCGATCGCCGGCGTGACCGCGCTCGCCAACGATTCCGCCTACTGCGCCAGCAAGTTCGCGGTGAACGGCTTCAGCAAGGCGCTGCGGCTCGACTATTCCGGCCGCATGCGGGTGACCGAGATCCTGCCGGGCGTGGTGGAGACGGAGTTCGACCGGGTGCGCCGCCACGGCGACGACGAGGCCGCGCGCAGGTTCTACGCCGCCTTCGCCCGGCGCCTGCAGCCGGAGGACATCGCCGCCTGCGTCCTCTTCGCGCTCTCCCAGCCGGCCCACGTCACCATCGCCGAACTGCTGGTGATGCCCTCGGCGTGAGAGTCGGCGCTCGCGAGGGTCGGCGTCACCCCCGGCCGAGCAGCCGCTCGCTCGCCAGCCGCGCGCCGTCGCTGAGCGCCCGCAGCTTGGCCCACACCACGTCCTCGGCGACGCGGCCCATGCCGGCCGAGGTGTCGAAGCCGCAGTCGGTCGCAGCCAGGATGCGCCGGGGGTCGCCGACGGCGCGGGCCGCCTTCTCCAGCCGCTCGGCCACCACCTCCGGATGCTCGATGTAGTTGGTCGTGGTGTCGATGCAGCCGACCGCCAGCACCTGGTCGTCGCGCAGCCGGCTGGTGGCGAAGACGCGGCTCTCGTGGGCGTGGCGCGGGTTGGCGAAGGGCATGAGGAAGCCGCCGACCCGCGCCTCCAGGATCGGCCCGACGATGTCCGCCAGCGGCACGTCGCAGTCGTGCGGGCCCTCGTAGTTGCCCCAGCAGACATGCAGGCGCACGCGCTCGGGCGGCAGGCCGGCGATGGCGCGGTTGATCGCCGCCACGATGCGCTCGACGAAGGCCACGAAGTCGCCGACCGGGCGATCCTGGTAGGTGATGTGGCGCTCCATCGCGAGGTCGGGGCAATCGAGCTGCAGCACGAAGCCGTGGCCGACCACCGCCTGGTACTCGACGCGCAGCGCGTCGGCCAGCGCGTTCACGTAGGCCTCCTCGCTGTCATAGTGCTCGTTGGGGATGGCCGAGGCGACCATGCCGGGCGACGGCGCGCAGATGAACGCCTCGACGTGCGGCGCCGCGGTCTGCTCGAGGACGCGGCGGAACTGCCGGCATTCCGCGTGGATGGTCTCGGGATCGGCGTAGGCGACCGGCCCGATCACCTTGGGCGGCTCGAGCTGGCTGACCCAGGCGCGGCCGGCCATCGCCTGGTTGCGCATCGCGACGAAGCCCGGGTAGCGCACCCCGTCCTGCCACAGCCGCCGGCGGCCGCGCCCGCCGAAGCCGGTCATCCGCCGCTGCACATAGAGGAAGAAGCTCTCGCGCCCCTGCTCGCCGTTGCCGACCACGTCGATGCCGGCCGCGGCCTGGCGCGGCACCACCGCCAGGGTCGCCGCCTCGATCTCGCGCTCCAGCGCCGCCTCGTCGATCGGCCGCCCGGCGACGCGTTCGGCGAACAGCCGCGTCAGGCTCTCCGGCCGCGGCAGGCTGCCGGCATGGGTCGTGAGGATCCGCTCGGTGCTCCATTGCATGTCCGCTCGCTCTCCCGGCGCCGCCTGAAGTCCACGTCACTCTATCCAACGGCATCAAAATTCCGGTAACGTATTTTCAATAATCGCGTAGACTTCCCTGCAGCATCGACCTCCGGACGACGCGCATGGTCCCCGAATCGCTCGCACGAGACCGAGGCTCGGCGTGAGCCCCCCCGAGCACGCACCGTCGGTGTGGCGCGCGACCGCGCGCATCGCGCGGCCGGCGGCCCAACCCCTCGGCGAGGACCGCGAATGCGACGTCGCCGTCATCGGCGCCGGCTTCACCGGCCTGGCGACGGCGCACTTCCTGTGCGAGGCCGGCATGCGCCCGGTGGTGCTCGAGGCGATGGACCTCGCCTGGGGCGCCAGCGGCCGCACCGCCGGCATGGCCGGGACGCGCTACAAGCGCACCTACTCCGACCTCGCGACGCATTACGGCACGCCGACCGCGCTGCTGATGCATCGCCTGGCGCACGAGGCGATCGGCACGCTGGAGGCGATCGTCGCGCACTACCGCATCCCCGGCGCCTTCGCGCGCACGGGCCAGCTCATCCCCGCCCATGCCGCGGGTGCGCTCGCCGGGCTCGCCAGCGACGTCGCCTGGCTCGCCGCGGAGGCGGGCGACCACACGCCGCGCATCCTCGACGCGGCCGAGACGGCCCGCGAGATCGGCTCGGCCGAGTATGTCGGCGCGTGGCTCGACGCGCGCGGCGGCGCTATCCAGCCGGTCGACTACGTCCACGGGCTGGCCGCGGGGCTGATCGCCCGCGGCGTCGCGATCCATGTCGAGACGCCGGTCACCGCAGTCGCGGACAGTGCCGACGGCGTCGTCCTGACGACGCCGCACGGGCGGGTGCGGGCCCGCCAGGCGATCCTCGCGACCGACGCCTATGCCGGCATGGCGCTGCGTCTGGGCGACCTGCATCGCCGATTCGTGCCGGTGTCCGCCTCGATCGTCGCGACCGAGCCGCTCTCGGACAACGTCGCCAAGTCGATCCTGCCCGGCCGCCGCGTCGCGTCCGACACCAAGCGCCTGCTGCACGCCTTCCGGATGCTGCCGGACAACCGCCTGCTCTTCGCCGGGCGGGCCGACGTCACCGGTCGGCGTGCCGGGGATCCCGCGAGCTACGGCGGCATCGAGCGCGTGCTGGCGCGCACCTTCCCGCAGGTCGGCGAGCCGCGCATCGGCCATCGCTGGTCGGGCATGGTGGCGATGGCGGCCGACGCCATCCCGCATATCGGCCGGCATGGCAAGAACGTCCTTTACGCGCTCGGCTTTTCCGGGCGAGGGGTGACGCTGACGGCGCTGCTCGGCAAGCATCTCGCGCGCATGGCGACGGGCGACGAGCCGGACCTCGGCCCGATGTCGCACGGCCGCTTCGCGCCGATCCCGCTGCAGCGCCTCAGGGTGCCCATCCTGCAGGTGCTGACGACCTACTACGGAATTCGCGACGCGCTCGCCCGCTGAGGGTCGGGGGCGCCGCACTGCGATGAGGAATGTGATGGACGGTACGAGCAAGGACGGGCTGGCTTCGATCGACGTCGGGGTCGACATCGGTGGCACCTTCACGGACATCGTCTGCCGGCGCCCCGGCGAGCCGATGCGCATCGTCAAGCTGCCGACGACGAAGGGCGACCCGTCGCGCGCGGTGCTGGAGGCCGTGCGCTACATGGTCGACACCTGGGGCGTGCAGCCCGCGGACATCGCCCGCTTCCTGCACGGCACCACCATCGCCACCAACGCGGTGCTGGAGCGCAAGGGCGCGCGCATCGGCCTCATCACCAGCCGCGGCTTCCGCGACGTGCTGGAGATCGGCCGCGAGATGCGCCAGAAGCTCTACGGCATCATCCTGGAGCCGGAGACGCCGGTATTCCTGGCGCCCGGCGCCCGCCGCAAGGAGGCGACCGAGCAGATGTCCGCCCAGGGCGAGATCGTCGTGCCGCTGGACGAGGCGTCGGTCCTGAAGGCGGCCGAGGAGCTGGTCGCCGAAGGGGTCGAGGCGATCGCCGTCGCCTACATCTTCTCCTTCCTCAACCCCGTCCACGAGCGCCGCACGCGCGAGCTGATCGCCGCACGCCACCCCGGCCTGATGATCTCGCTGTCGTCGGACGTCGACCCGGCCTTCCGCGAGTACGAGCGCACGGTGGTGACGGCCTTCGACGCCTACATGAAGCCGGTCGTCGACCGCTACCTGCAGCACCTCGAATCGGGGCTGGCGACGGCCGGCGTCTCGGCCCCGCTGCAGGTGATGCAGTCGCGCGGCGGGCTCGCCGGGACAGCGGTCGCGCGCCAGCGGCCGGTGCGTCTCTTCATGTCGGGGCCGGCGGCGGGCGTCATCGGCGGCACCATCGTCGGGCTGATGGCCGGGCGGCGCAACCTCATCACCATCGACATCGGCGGCACCAGCAGCGACATCGCGCTGGTCGACCGCGGCGAGCCGATCATCCGGCCGGAGGGCAAGATCGCCGGCTTCCCGGTGCGGGTGCCGATGGTCGACGTCAACGCCATCGGCTCGGGCGGCGGCAGCATCGCCTGGCTCGACGGCGCCGGCGGCCTGCGCGTCGGGCCGGAATCGGCGGGCTCCGACCCCGGCCCCGCCTGCTACGGCCGCGGCGGCGAGCGGGCGACGGTGACCGACGCCTCGCTGGTCCTGGGCTATCTCGACCCCGGCTTCTTCGCCGGCGGCTCGGTCAAGCTCGACCCGGAGCTGGCGCGCCGCGCGATCGAGCGCACCATCGCGACGCCGCTCGGCCTCGGCGTCGAGGAGGCGGCGCTCGGCATCCACCGCGTCGTCAACGCGCAGATGGTCGAGGGCATCCGGCTGGTCTCGATCCGCCAGGGCATGGACCCGCGCCAGTTCACCCTGGTGGCGCTGGGCGGCGCCGGGCCGCTGCACGCGACCGCGCTGTCGGCCGACCTCGGCATCGCCAGCATCGTCATCCCCCGCCATCCCGGCGTGCTGTCGGCGGCCGGCCTGCTCGCCGCGCGCATCGAGCACGAGGTCAGCGCCGCCTTCCCCCGCCGGGTGAAGGGCCTCGACCTCGGCGAGGTGCGCCGCGCGCTCGACGCGCTCGACCGGCAGTGCGCGGCGCTGATGGCCGAGGAGAAGGTCCGTCCGGAAGAGGTCGGCGTGCGCTACTGCGCCGACACCTGGTACGTCGGCCAGTCCTACTATCTCGAGGTGCCGCTGCATCTCGACGATCCCGACCCGGCCGGCCGCCTCTACAAGGACTTCCTGGCGCAGCACGAGCAGGTCTACGGCTACGCCACGCAGAATCCCGCGGCGATCGTGAACCTGCGCGCCATCCACCAGACCGGCGGCTCCGACAGCCTGTCGGAGGGCGCCTACGTGCCCTCGGGTGGCGACCCGCGCAAGCCGTCGCGCCAGATCCGCGTCGCGTCCTCCGCGCAGCCGCTGGCGGCGCAGATCTACGACCGCGCGGCGATGCCGGTCGGCATGACGATCGCCGGCCCGGCGGTGATCGAGCAGTTCGACACCACGACCCTGCTGGAGCCGGAATGGAAGGCAACCGTGCTGGCCGACGGCAACCTGCTGCTGGAGCGGACGTCGTGACCGCTGCGGTCGCCCGCGCGGCCGTCGGCCTCGACCCGATCACGCTCGAGGTCATGCGCCACAAGCTCGACGGCATCGCCAACGAGATGGAGCTGACGCTGTTCCGCAGCGCCTTCTCGACCATCGTCAAGGAGGCGCTCGACGCGTCGGCGGCGCTGTTCACGGTGCAGGGCGAGACGCTGGCGCAGGCGATCGCCGTGCCCAACCATCTCCTGACCCTGGTGCCGATGCTGAAGGCGCTGCTGCGCGACTTCCCGCTCGACGGCATGGCCGAGGGCGACCTCTACATCCTGAACGACCCCTACGCGGCCGGCGGCACCCACATCCCGGACATCGCGGTGGTGATGCCGATCTTCCACCGCGGCCGGCCGATCGCCTTCTCGACCGCGCTGACCCACCACCAGGACGTCGGCGGCATGGCGCCGGGCTCGACGCCGACCGACGCGACCGAGATCTACCAGGAGGGGCTGCGCATCCCGCCCCTGAAGCTGCGCGACCGCGGCCGCATGGACGAGACGCTGGTGGCGCTGCTGCGCCAGAACGTGCGGCTGCCGGACATCTTCATGGGCGACCTCGACGCCCAGATCGCCTGCTGCACCATCGGCGCCCGGCGGCTGTCGGAGCTGGCCGACGCCTATGGCGACAACCAGCTCCTGTCGCTGTTCGCCGCCCTCCTGGACCATTCCGAGCAGCTCACCCGGCGGGCCATCGCCGGCATTCCCGACGGCACCTACCGCTATGTCGACTGGCTCGACAACGACGGCGTCGACCTGGAGACGCCGGTGCGCGTCGCGGTCGCGGTGACGGTGAAGGGCGAGGAGATGCACTTCGACTTCACCGGCACCAGCGCGCAGGTGCGCGGGCCGATCAACGCCCCGACCTCCGGCTCCTACGCCGCCGCCTGCTTCGCGCTGCGCGGCGTGACCGATCCGGACAGCCGCGTGCCGACCAACGGCGGCTGCTTCCGCCCGCTCTCCTTCCACCTGCCCGAAGGCAGCCTGGTGAACCCCAGGGAGCCCGCACCGCTCGGCTGCCGCGCGCTCACCGTCAAGCGGCTGGCCGGCAGCATCCTCGGCGCGCTGCGCCAGGCCGTCCCCGACCGTGTCCCGGCCGACAGCGGCGACGAGCTGATGATCCTGCACCTGGGTGGCCAGCGCGCCGACGGCACCCGCTTCGTCACCTCGCAGCTCCTGGCGGCCGGCACCGGCGCCAGCCGCCGCGGCGACGGCACCGACGTTATCGAGACCAACATCTCCAACTGCATGAACGTGCCGGCCGAGGCGATCATGATGGAGGCGCCGATCCGCGTGCACTCCATGGCTCTCGCCCCGGATTCCGGTGGCGCGGGGACGTGGCGCGGCGGCCTCGGCTGCCTGCAGGAGTTCGAGGTGCTCGACGGCGAGGTCACCGCCACCTACCGCGGCGAGCGGCATTTCCATGCTGCCGCCGGCGCAGAGGGCGGCGGCCCGGGCGGGCGTGCCTGGGCGATCGTGCGGCGCGCCGGCGGCGGCGAGGAGCCCATCGCCTCCAAGCGGGTGATGCGTCTGGTCAAGGGCGACCGGCTGAGCCTCGCCACCGCCGGCGGCGGCGGCCTGGGCGATCCGGCCCGGCGGCCGCGCGAGCGGGTCGCCCGGGACATCCGCGACG
>JADZBA010000391.1 GCA_020852355.1 Alphaproteobacteria bacterium | reverse complement strand
TGGCGACGCTGCGGTCGCGGCGCGGGCTCGGTGTCCATTCCGGCATGGTCGGCGACAGCGTCGCCGACCTGATGGCGGCGGGCGTCGTCACCAACGAGCACAAGGAGGTCGACCGCGGCATGTCGGTCACCGGCTGCCTGATGGGCACCAAGCGGCTGTTCGACTTCGCGGCGCGCAACCCGGGCATCCTGATGTGCTCCGTCCGGCACACCCACGGCCCCGACGTGCTGGGCCGTCTGTCGCGCTTCGTGTCGATCAACTCCGCGGTGGAGGTCGACCTGACCGGGCAGGTCAACGCCGAGGCGGTGGGCAGCGACTATGTCGGCGTCGTCGGCGGACAGGTCGACTATGTCCGCGCCGCCGGCGCCAGCCCTGGAGGCTGCTCGATCATCGCGCTGCCGGCGACCGCCAAGGGCGGGGTCAGCCGCATCGTCTCGGCACTCTCCGGGCCGGTGACGACGGCGCGCAGCGACACCGGCGTCGTGGTGACGGAGTTCGGCGCGGCCGACCTGCGCGGCAAGTCCCTGCCGGAGCGGGCGCGGGCGATGATCGCCATCGCCGATCCCGCCCACCGCGAGGGGCTGGAGCGGGCGGCCCACGCCCTGCTCCGCCGCGCCGCCTAGGGCCCGCGCGATGGAATTCACCGCGGACCAGATCGCCGTCCGCGACGGCGTCCGGCGCCTCTGCGCCCGCTTCGACGCGGACTACTGGCTCGCGCGCGACCGCGACGGCCGCTTCCCGACCGAGCTGCAGCAGGCGCTGGCCGCCGACGGCTGGCTCGGCATCACGCTGCCCGTGGAGTATGGCGGCGCCGGGCTGGGCGTCACCGAGGGCGCCCTGATGATGCAGGCGATCGCCGAATCGGGCGCCTGCATGAGCGGCTTCTCGGCCGTCGCCCACTACCTGTTCTCGCCGATGCCGATCGCCCGCTACGGCACCGAGGAGCAGAAGCGGCGCATGCTCGTGCCCCTGATCAAGGGCGACGACCTGGGATCGTTCGGCATCACCGAGCCCGATGCCGGCCTCAACACCACCCAGATCAAGACGACGGCCCGGCGCGAGGGCGACCGCTACGTCATCAGCGGCTCGAAGGTCTGGACCTCGGCGGCGCAGCGCGCGACCAAGTATATGATCCTCGCCCGCACCACGCCCGTGGCCGAGTGCAAGCGGCCGGCCGACGGGCTCTCGCTGTTCTTCACCAAATTCGACCGTTCGCGCATCGAGGTTCGCGAGATCGAGAAGATGGGCCGCAAGGCCGTCGATTCGAACCAGGTCTTCATCGACAACCTCGAGGTGCCGGTCGCGGACCGCATCGGCGAGGAGGGCAGGGGCTTCTACTACCTGCTCGACGGCCTCAATCCCGAGCGCATCCTGATGGGTGCGGCCGCCGTCGGCATCGGCCGCGTCGCCCTGGAACGCGCCGCGCGCTACGCCAGGGAGCGGGTCGTCTTCGGCCGGCCGATCGGCCAGAACCAGGCGATCCAGCATCCGCTCGCACGCTGCTGGATGGAGCTGGAGGCGGCCGACCTCATGGTCTTCAAGGCGGCCCGTCTCTACGATCAGGGACTGCCCTGCGGCCCTGAGGCGAACGCCGCGAAGTTCCTCGGCGCGGAGGCCGGCTACACCGCCTGCGAGACCGCGGTCATGACCCATGGCGGCTATGGCTACGCCAAGGAGTTCCATGTCGAGCGCTACCTGCGCGAGGTGATCATCGCGCGGCTCGCCCCGGTCAGCCGCGAGCTGATCTTCTGCCACATCGCCGAGAAGGTCCTCGGCCTGCCCAAGTCGTACTGAGCCATGACCGACGACGTCCTGCGCGAGACGCGCGGCCCGGTGTGGATCGTCACGATCAACCGACCCGAGCAGCGCAACGCCATCAATGCCGCGGTGCGCGACGGCCTGCGCCGTGCCTTCACCGACTTCGAGGCCGACACCGCGGCGCGCGTGCTGATCCTGACCGGTGCCGGCGACCGCGCGTTCTGCGCCGGGGCGGACCTCATCGAGATGTCGGTGACGGCGCTCGGCAAGCCGCCCAAGGGGTTCCTGCCGATCATCGGCCAGGGCATCGAGGTGACCAAGCCGACGATCGCCGCGGTCAACGGCGTGGCCTTCGCCGGCGGCTGGCTCTTCGCCCAGATGTGCGACCTCTGCGTCGCCAGCGACACCGTGCGCTTCGCCATCACCGAGGCGAAGTTCGGCCGCGGCATGCCCTGGGGCCCTCCGCTGATCCACCTGCTGCCGCAGCGCATCGCGCTGGAGCTGCTGCTGACGGCCGCCCCGATCACGGCCGCCCGCGCCTACGAGGTGGGCTACGTCAACCGCGTCGTGCCGCCGGCCGAGCTGATGCCGACGGCGATCGCGATGGCCGAGGCGATCGCCGCCAACGCGCCGCTCACCGTGGCGGCGGCCAAGGAGATGATCGCGCTCTCCCGCGAGATGGGGGGAAAGGCGGCGCTGGCCGCGGCCGAGCACCTCTTCGACCATGTGTTCCGCAGCGAGGATGCCCAGGAGGGCCCGCGGGCCTTCCGCGAGAAGCGTCCGCCCGTGTGGCGGGGGCGCTGACGGCGCCGCGAGCGCCGCGATCGACCAACAGTCCAGAGGGAGGATGCGATGAAGCCGACGACGAAAGCGTGGAGAGCGTTGACCGCGGGCTTGGCGCTCGCCTGCATGGCGGCGGTTCCCGCCGCGGCGCAGACGCATGTGCTGCGGGCGGCCCACGCCTTCCCGCCCGACCACTTCGTCTCGCGCTTCGGCATCGAGCCCTTCATCAAGCGGGTGACCGAGCTCAGCGAAGGGGCGCTCAAGATCGAGTATTTCCCGGGCGGCCAGCTCGGCAAGGCGCCCGACTACCTCAAGCTCACCCAGTCCGGGCTGATGGACATGAGCTTCATCGCGCCCTCCTACGTCAGCGACAAGATGCCCCTCTCCTCCGTGGCCGAGCTGCCGGGCATGTTCACCTCGGGCTGCGAGGGGACGGCGGCCTATTGGCAGATTCTCAAGTCGTCGCGCCTGCTGGCCCTCGACTTCGCGGCCAACAAGATCGTGCCGCTGTTCGTGTGGATCCTGCCGCCCTACCAGGTGATCTCGCGCGACCGGCGGATCGCCGACGTGAAGTCGCTGGGCGGCCTGAAGCTGCGCACCACCGGTGGCGCCATGGACATCATGGCCCAGCGCCTGGGTGCCGTGTCGGTGCGCATGGCCGCACCCGAGGTCTACGAATCGCTGTCGCGTGGCACGCTCGACGGGTTGATCTTCCCGCTCTCCAGCGTGACCGCCTACCGGCTCGACGAGCTCGTCAAGTTCTCGACCGAGGGTGAGAATTTCGGCAGCTTCGTCGCCGTCTGGGGCATGTCGGAGCCGAAGCTGAAGGCACTGCCCGAGGCGATCCGGAAGGTGCTTGTCAAGGTCGGCGAGGAGACCGTCCCGACGCTCTGCCGCCAGATCGACGCGCTGGAGGTCGAGACCGCGACCAAGCTCCAGGCCAGCGGCGTGCAGATGTCGCGGCTGCCCGACGATGAGCGGGCCAAGCTCAAGGTGCTGCTGGCCGGCGTCGCCGACGAATGGGCGAGCGGGCTGGACGGCCGCGGCAAGCCCGGCACCGAGATCTTGAAGGCGTACCGCGCCGCACTCGCCAATCCCTCCGCGCCGCGGCAGTGAGCGGGCGATGACGGGCCCCATCGATGGCGTTCGGATCATCGACCTCACCGCGGTCGTGATGGGGCCCTACGCGTCGGCAATTCTGGGCGATCTCGGGGCCGACGTGGTGAAGGTGGAGGCGGCCGAGGGCGACGCCACCCGCTCGATCGGTCCGGGGCGGCATCCGGGCATGTCGTCGAACTTCCTGCAGTTCAACCGCAGCAAGCGCAGCATCGTCCTCGACCTCAAGGCCGCCGCCGGACGCGAGGCGGTGCTGCGGCTCGTCCGCACCGCCGACGTGGTGATGTACAATCTCAGACCGCACACCATGGCGAAGCTCGGCCTCGCCTACGAGGACGTGGCGGCGGCCAATCCCAGGATCGTCTATTGCGGCCTCTACGGCTTCGGCAGCGGCGGCCGCTACGGCCGCAAGGCCGCCTATGACGACCTGATCCAGGGGGCGGTCGGGCTGCCTTCGCTGGCCGCTCTGGCGGGGCAGGAGCCGCGCTACGAGCCGATCATCGTCGCCGACCAGACGGCATCGCTCACCGCCGTCTATTCCATCCTCGCCGCCCTCTACCAGCGCGAGCGCAGCGGCAGGGGGCAGGCGATCGAGGTGCCGATGTTCGAGACGCTGGCGCAGTTCGCGCTGTCGGCGCACCTCTACGGCCGCACCTTCGAGCCGCCGCTCGGACCGATGGGCTACCCGCGCCTGCTGTCGGCCGACCGTCGCCCGTACCGGACGAGCGACGGCTATGTCTGCGCGATGATCTACAGCGACAAGCACTGGCGTTCGTTCCTCGGGCTGGTCGGGCGTCCCGAGCTGTTCGCGACCGATCCCTACCGCTCGCTGGCCGCGCGGACCGCAGGGATCGACGTGGTCTACCGTTTCGTCGCCGAGACGATGGCGGCCCGTACCACCGCCTACTGGCTGGAGGAGCTGGAGCGGGCGGACATCCCGGTGATGCCGCTGCATACGCTGGAGAGCGTCGTCGACGACCCGCACCTGGGCGACGTCGGATTCTTCCAGCTCGTCGAGCATCCGAGCGAGGGCACGATCCGCACCATGGCCCCGCCCACGCGGTGGTCGCTGACGCCGCCGCGGCCGGACCGGCCGGCGCCGCGGCTGGGCCAGCACTCGCGCGAGATCCTGCGCGAGGCGGGGTACGGGGCCGACGAGATCGATGCGCTCGTGGCGGCGGGCGTGACGTGCGCAAGTGACGACGAACGGCCCGCAGAGGCCGTCGGCCGGGGGAACGACGCCTGAGGAGGGGGAAATGCTCGTGCGTGGATCGGTGCGCGCCATCGTCCTGGTGGAGGCCGTGGCGCGCCTCGCAGCCGCGGTAATGATGGCGGCGGTCATGCTGATCGTCGTGGCCGACGTCGTCCTGCGCTACGTCTTCAACAGCCCGCTCGCCTGGGCCTACGATTTCGTCTCTCTGTACCTGATGGTCGGCATCTTCTTCCTGGTGCTGTCCGACTCCTACATGGCCGGGGCGCTGGTCTCCGTCGACCTGTTGCAGCAGCTCATGCCGGCGGCGGTGCGCGGGCCGGTGGACCTGCTCATCGCCGCGGTCGGCTTCGTCGTCTTCGCGCTGATCGCCTATGTCGGCGGTGTCGAGGCAGTGGGCAGCTTCCTGGGCGACGACGTCGTGGCGGGCGCCATCGCCTGGCCGACCTGGCCGGGGCACGCCTTCGTGCCGGTCGGCGCCGGCCTGCTGGCGATCCGGCTGCTGCTGCATTTCGTGGTTCGCGCGGCCGCGCTCGCGACGGGATACGAGCCGCCGCCGCTCGCGGTGCCGCAGCGGGCCGGTGCGGGAGCGCCGGAATGACCGTCGCCCTCACCATCGGCGTGCTGTTCGCGCTGCTCGCGATCGGCGCGCCGGTCGCCTTCGCGATGGCCGCCGCCGGCTGCCTCGGCCTCTACCTCGCCGGCGGCGCCGGCGTGGTCTGGGGCGTCCTCCAGACGACGCCCTTGTCCACGGTGAACTCGTACGAGCTCATCACCATCCCGATGTTCCTGCTGATGGCCGAGCTGGTGCTGCTGAGCGGCATCGCCGACGACCTCTACCGCGCGGTCGCCGCTTGGGTCGGGAGGGTGCGTGGCGGCCTCGGCATGGCGACGGCGCTGGCGGGCGCCGGCTTCGGCGCGATCTGCGGCAGCAGCACGGCCTCGGCCGCGACGCTGTCGGCGACCAGCCTGCCGGCCATGCTGAGGCAGGGTTACGAGCCGCGCATGGCGGCCGGCGTCGTCGCCATCTCGGGCACGCTGGCGATGTTGATCCCGCCCAGCGTGGCGCTCGTCATCTACGGGCTGCTGGCCGACGTCGACATCGGCCGGCTGCTCATCGGCGGTATCATCCCGGGGCTCGTGGTGACGCTCACCATCATGGCGACCGTGTGGTTCCTGGCTTGGCGCGACCCGTCGCGCGCCCCGGCGGGCCCGCGGGTCGCCATGCGCGAGAAGCTGGCGCTGCTGCGCGTCGTCGGCCCCATGCTGCTGCTCTTCGGGATGGTGACCGGCGTGATCTACACCGGCATCGCCACGCCGACCGAGGCATCGGCGCTCGGCGCCTTCGGAGCGTTCGCGCTGGCCTGGCACCGCGGGACGCTCGCCGTCTCGTCCTTCTACCAGGCCCTGCTGCGCGCGGCCCGCAGCACCTGCATGATCGCCGCGATCCTGATGGCCGCGCATATCTTCGGCTATTTCTTCGCGCTGACCCACGTCACCCAGGACCTCGTCGCCTGGGTCGGGGGGCTGGGCGTATCGCGCTGGCTGGTCATGATCCTGCTGCTGCTGGGCTACATCGTGCTCGGCTCCTTCATGGACCAGATCGCGATCCTGGTGCTGACGGTTCCGGTCGTCCTGCCGCTGATCAAGTCGCTGGGATTCGATCCGTTGTGGTTCGGCATCATCAAGATCGTGGTCGCCGAGATGGGCCTGATCACGCCGCCGATTGGCCTCAACTGCTACGTCGTCGCCCGCTATTCCGGGCGGCCGGTGGGCGAGGTGTTCCACGGCAGCCTGCCGCACTTCCTGGCGCACATCATCGCGGTCGCCGCCTTCCTCCTGTGGCCGGAGATCATCCTCTGGCTGCCGCAGCAGATGCGCGGCCACTAGCGGCACGCAATCCACGAACCGACCATCGCAGGACGTCTCCCATGGACTTCGATCAGCTCCTCGGCGCCTCGCCGCTCTGCCGGCGGCTCGGCATCGCCTACCCGATCATCCAGGCCGGCATGGGCCAGGTCGCCTACGGCGCGCTCGCCGGCGCGGTCTCGGCCGCCGGCGGTCTCGGCGTCATCGGCAGCGGCTACCTCTCCGGGGAGGAGCTGCGCCGCGAGATCCGCATCGTCCGCGAGATCACGGACAAGCCGTTCGGCGTCGACATCCTGTTCGCCAAGGCCGAGGCGGGCGACCCGACATCGGTGCGCTACACGCGCCAGGTGACCGACCAGATCAACGTGACGCTGGAAGAGCGCGTGCCCGTCCTCATCTCCGGCCTGGGCAATCCCCTGGGGGTCATCGCGGAGGCGCACGCGGCGGGCATGATCGTGATGTCGGTCGTGGGCAACGTGCAGCAGGCCCGCAAGCTGGAGCGCGACGGTGTCGACATGATCATCGCTTCGGGGGCGGACGGTGGCGGCCATGTCGGGCGGGTCGGGACGATCGCGCTGGTGCCGGCCGTCGCCGCCGCGGTGAAGGTGCCGGTGGTGGCCGGCGGCGGCATCGCCAGCGGGCGCGGCCTGGTGGCGGCGCTCGCGCTGGGTGCGGCCGGCGTGTGGATGGGCACCCGGTTCATCGCGTCGGCGGAGGCGCGGGCGCATGCCAACTACAAGGCGATGATCGTCGACGCCAACGACGAGAGCACCATCGTCAGCCGCGCCCTCAGCAGCAAGCCGACCCGTCTTCTGGTGAACGACTTCACGCGGTACTGGGAGCGCCATCCCGAGGAGATCCAGCCGTTCCCCCTGCAGCTCGAGAAGGTGGGCGCGCCGGCGTCGGTGCGCGGCCGGATCGAGGGTGACGTCGCCAACGGCGCGCTGCCGGCGGGCCAGAGCGTCGCCATGATCAGCTCGGTGAAGCCGGTGGCGGAGATCATCGCCGACATCCGCGCCGAGGCGAGGGGGTGCCTGGAGCGGCTCTATTCGGGTGGCGTGTCGGCGGTGTAGTGGAGGATCATGAAGTCTCGCAACACCGCGACGCCGCCGGCCAAGGGACCGCGATCGCCGGCGCGGGTGCTGCACCTGCTGGCGGCGCTCGCGCGCAACCGCGAGGGCATGACGCTCGCCGACCTGACCGAGCATTCCCGCCTGCCCAAGAGCACGGTGCTGAGCCTGCTGCGCGCGCTGGAAGGCGGCGGCTATGTCGTCAAGGCGCAGGGCTCCTACACGCTGGGCAACGAGGCCTTGAAGCTGGGAGCAGCCATGGTCGAAGGGCCACGCTTCCCGCCGTCCGTCCGCGTCGCCCTGGAGCAGCTCGCGGCGGCGACCGGCGAATCGGCGCTGCTGGCAACCCTCGTCACGGACGAGCCGCTCGCCGTCTATGTCGACGTCATCGAATCCCAGGCAACCATCCGCTTCACGGTCCCGGTTGGCGGACGGCGGCCGCTCTACTGCACGGCCGTCGGCTTGGTCCTGCTGGCGTTCCAGCCCCAGTCCTATCGGGACGGCTATCTCCGATCGCTACGGCCCAAGCGCTACACCGAGAGCACGATTACCGACAAGGCGCGCCTCGAGCGTGAGATCGCGCGCATCCGCGAGGACGGTGTCGGGGTGTCTCTGGACCTGATGATCGATGGCGCCGGCGGCGTCGCCGCGCCGGTGCGCAACGGCTCTGGCGCGGTGATCGCCGTCGTCGCTGCCGGCTGCCCGTCAGCGCGCCTCATCGCCAAGCGCGACCACCTCATCGCATGCACGCGGCGCTGCGCGGACGAAATCTCAGCGCTCCTGGGCTACAGCGGGGCGTGAGGCACCGCTGGCGGGGCGTCAGCCGAGCCAGGGAGCGGCGGCACCTTCTCCCACGAACGCTATGAGGCTGCCGATCTCGGCTCCGCCATCGACGACGAGCGCCGATCCGACCAGGCGGGTCCGCACCCGTCGCGCGTCGAGGTGGCGGCGCGTCGCCGCGAGGTCGGCGACGGTCAGCGCGTAGGCGGCGATGCACGGCAGCGCCGGAACGAGAGCGCCGGTCAGCCGCTCGCCGCCGGCCGCGTCGGTCACCACCAGCGTGCCGCGCTCGAACGTCCACTCCCGGGCGCCGTCCGACCGCAGGCGCGCGTCGCGGCCGAGGAAGCGGCCGAAGCGCGC
>JADZBA010000390.1 GCA_020852355.1 Alphaproteobacteria bacterium | reverse complement strand
CCCGCTCGTCCTGCGCCGCCAGCTCGACGCCGTCGCGGCGATGACCCGCGGCGCGCCGCACGGCCTCGCCACCACCGCCGAGGCGCTCGACGTCCAGACCGTCGTCGAGGCGATCCTCGCGGGGTGACGGCCGCTATCCCCGTGCCGCCTGGATCGCCTCCCATACGCGCGAGGGCGTCGCGGGCATGTCGATGTGGCGGATGCCGTACTCCGACAGGGCGTCGACGACGGCGTTCATCACGCTGGGGAGGGCACCGGCGCAGCCGGCCTCGCCGCAGCCCTTGGTGCCGAGCGGGTTGGACTTGGCCGGGTCGGGACGGCTGCGGAACGAGAAGCTCGGCACGTCGGGGGCGCGCGGGATCGCGTAGTCCATGTACGAGCCGGTGAGGAGCTGACCGGACTCGTCGAAGACCGTGCGCTCCATCAGGGCCTGGCCGATGCCCTGGACGATCCCGCCATGGACCTGGCCCTCGACGAGCAGCGGGTTGATGACCGTGCCGAAGTCGTTGACCGAGGCGTAGCGCGCGACCTCGACGACGCCGGTGTCGGGGTCGATCTCGACCTCGGCGATATGGCAGCCGTTGGGAAACGCCGACGGCGCGCCGTCCGAGACATGCCCGACGTCGAGGCTGGTCGGCGCGCCGTCCGGCAGGACGACGCCGGCCCGCAGCCGCTCGGCCATCTCCATGATGCCGATCGCCCGGTCGGTGCCGGCGATGACGAAGCGGCCCTGCGCGAACTCGATGTCCTGGGCAGCGGCCTCCAGCAGGTGCGCGGCGATCTCGCGGCCCTTGGCGACGACCTTGATGGCGGCCTCGTGGATCGCCTGGCCGCTGTTGGTGATCGAGCGCGAGCCGCCGGTGCCGCCGCCCGCCAGCAGCTCGTCGCTGTCGCCCTGCAGCAGGCGGATGCGCTCGAACGGCACGCCCAGCCGGTCGGCCAGCACCTGGGCGAAGGGCGTCGCGTGTCCCTGGCCGTAGTCGAGCGTGCCGGTGATGATGGTGACCGTGCCGTCCGCCTCGAAGCGGATGCCGCCCATCTCCTTGTTGGCCGGCGCCGTCACCTCGAGGAAGCAGCCGATGCCGCGCCCGCGCAGCCGGCCGCGTGCCGCACTCTCCGCCTTGCGGGCGGCGAAGCCGTCCCAATCGGCCGCGCGCAGCGCCTCCTCCATTACCGCGGGGAAGTTGCCGCTGTCGTACTTCATCCCCGACGCCGCCGCGTAGGGCATCGCGTCGGGACGGATATGGTTGATCCGGCGCAGCGTCACCGCGTCGATCCCGGTGACGGCCGCCGCCGCCTCCACCAGGCGCTCGGTGAAGTAGTTTCCCTCGGGCCGGCCGGCGCCGCGATAGGCCCCGATCGGCACGGTGTTGGTGAGCACGCACCTGGTGTTCACTTCCATCAGCGGCACCGCGTAGACGCTGGCGGTGTTCTTGACGATGTTGTTCGTCGGCATCAGCGGCCCGGGCGTCGTCAGGTAGGCGCCCATGTTCGCGTAGGTGGTGACGCGGATGGCGAGGAAACGGCCGCCGGCGTCGAGCGCCAGCTCGCCCGTCGCCTCGAAGTCGCGGCCGTGGGTGTCGGAGAGGAAGCTGCCGGAGCGCTCGTCGGTCCACTTGACGGGCCGGCCCAGCTCCCGGGCCGCGTGCATGATCGCGACATATTCGGGATAGGGCGGCGCCTTCATGCCGAACGAGCCGCCGACGCTGCCGGTCAGCACGCGCAGCTTCGCCGGCGGGCAGCCGAGGATCTCGGCCATGCCGGCGCGCAGCCCGAACACGCCCTGGCAACCGACCTGGAGCTGCCAGTGTCCGTCCTCGGCGCGGTACGAGCCGATCGCCGAGCGCGGCTCCATCGCCGAGACGACGACGCGGTTGCTGCGCAGCTCCAGCGTCACGCGATGGGCGGCACCCGCGAAGGCCGCGGCGACCTGGTCGGCATCGCCATAGTGCCAGTCGAGCGCAACGTTGCCCGGCACGTCGTCGAAGAGCTGCGGCGCTCCCGGTGCGGCGGCGGCGCGCGCGCCGGTCACCGCGGGCAGCGGATCGATGTCGATCGCGACCAGCTCGGCCGCGTCCTTGGCGGCTGCCGCCGTCGCGGCGACGACGACCGCCACCGGATCGCCGACCCAGCGCACGCGGTCGGTCGCGAACGCCTTGCGCACCGGCTTGCGCATGGGCGTGCCGTCGCGGTTCGGGAAGGCGGCGGCGCATTTGAGCGGGCCGTAGCCGGCGGCGTCGAGATCGGCCCCGGTCCACACGCCGAGCACGCCGGGCGCCGCGCGCGCCGCCGCGACGTCGATGGCGCGGACGATGCCGTGGCCGACCGGGCTGCGCACGATCACCGCATGGGCCTGGCCCGGCAGGTTGATGTCGTCGGTGTAGCGGCCGCGGCCCTGCACCAGGACCGGATCCTCGGTCCGCGGCACGGGCTGCCCGATGCCGAACTTCTGAAGCGACAAATCCATCGTCGAGGTTCCTCGGAGGGCGACCGCACCGGGCACGGGCGCGCAGCGCGGCGTGCCCTCGGCGGATCGCGGGGATTCATGGGTCAGGGGTGGCTGCGGACGAGCCCGCCCCCGCACGGGATCCGTCCATAGTTGCGCACGCCGGCCGCCGAGATCAACGTGCACCTGCCCCGCGAGAGGGCGACAGGAGGAGCGATGCCCGTCAGCGTGTTCGACGCCAGCCTCACCCGCCACCTCTGGAGCACGGACGAGCTGCGCGCGATCTTCGACGAGCGCGCGCGAATCCAGAGGTGGTTCGACTTCGAGGCCGCATTGGCGTCGTCCCAGGCCGAGCTCGGCATCATTCCCCAGGCGGCCGCGGCGGAGATCGCGGCGATGGCGACGGTCGACCGCATCGACATCGAGGCGATCGCCGCCGAGGTCCGCCGCATCAAGCATCCGCTGGTCCCGGCATTGCGCGCTTTGCAACGTCTGTGCCGGCCGGAGCATGGCGAATACGTCCATTTCGGCCTGACGACCCAGGACGTCATCGACACCGGCACGACGCTGCAACTCAAGGAGGCACACCAGGTCTTCCTGCGCGATCTGCGCGCGATCGGCCGCGAGCTGGCGCGGCTGGCCCGGCGATACCGTGCGACGCCGATGGCCGGGCGCACCCACGGCGTCCACGCGCTGCCCATCACCTTCGGCCACAAATGCGCGATCTGGCTCACCGAGGCGGCGCGCAACCACGAACGGCTGACCCAGCTCGAGGACCGGGTCTTCGTCGGCAGCTTCGCCGGGGCGGTCGGGACCCAGGCCTCGTTCGGGCCGCAGGCGGCGGCGCTGGAGGCGATGGTGATGGCGCGCCTCGGCCTCGGCGTCGCCGAGATCTCCTGGCACCCCGCCCGCGACCGGCCGGCCGAGTATGCGGGCGTGCTGGGCCTCGTCGGCGGCGGGCTGGCGCGCATCGCCAACGAGGTCTTCAACCTGCAGCGCAGCGAGGTCGACGAGCTGTCCGAGCCCTTCAACGAGGGCAAGGTCGGCTCCTCCACCATGCCGCACAAGCGCAACCCCGCGGTGGTCGAGAACGTCGTGACGCTCGGCCGCGCGCTGCGTGCCTCGGTCGCGATGATGCAGGAGACGCTGGTCCAGGAGCACGAGCGCGACGGCGCCGCCTACAAGGCCGAGCTGAAGGCCCTGCCCGAGGCGTGCATGATCACCGGCGCGATGCTGGCGCAGATGCGCTACGTGCTGGCGGGCCTGGCGGTCAACGAGGCGGGGATGCGCCGCAACCTCGACCTGCTGGGCGGGCTGATCGTGTCGGAGCGGGTGATGTTCGTGCTGGCGGAGCGCGTCGGCAAGCAGACCGCGCACGAGCTGGTCTACGAGGCGGCGATGCGCTCGGTCGCGGGCGGCCGCGCCTTCACCGAGACCCTGCTGGAGGATCCGCGCATCCGCGAGGCCCTGACCGGTGCCGAGTTGGCCGAGGCGCTCGACCCGGCGCGCTACGTCGGCCTGGCGCCGGAGATCGTCGACCGCGTGCTGGAGGAGACACGGGCGAGCGGGTGGCTCGACTGATGGGGAGGGCTCACCGCAGGGTGGCCGGCAGCCACAGCGCCAGCTCCGGCAGGACGTAGAGGATCGCCAGGAACAGCAGCATCACCAGGGCAAACGGGAAGGAGCCGCGGATGATGGTGCGCAGCGGCACGTCCCCGGCGACGGAGTGGATGGCGAAGAGGTTGAGGCCCATCGGCGGGGTCAGTGCGCCGAGCTCGATGAAGACGACGAGGATGACGCCGAACCAGACCGGGTCGAAGCCGAGCGCCAGCACGCTCGGATAGAGGACCGGCACGGTCAGCAGCATCATCGAGACGCCCTCGATGAACATGCCGAGCAGGATGTAGAGGAGCGAGATCAGCAGGAAGAACTGCAGCGGCGAGAGCTGGGCGTCGACCACCGCGTTGGTGACGCCGCGGGCGATGCCGGCGTCGACGATGCCGAAGGCGAGGATGGCGCCCGTCACGATGATGTAGAAGACGACGCTGGTGGTCACGACCGTGCGCGACAGCGCGCCGCCGAGGCCGCGCGGCGTCAGCTCGCCATAGCCGACGCCGACGGCGAGCGCCGCCAGCGCGCCGAAGGCGCCCGCCTCGGTCGGCGTCACCAGCCCGAAATAGAGGCTGCCGATGGTGGCGAAGATCAGCAGCACCAGCGGCGCGATGTCGGCGAGTGCCGCCAGCGCCGCGGCGGGCGCGATGCGCGCGCCGCCCGACGGCGGCGCCAGGTCGCGGCGGCGCAGCAGGGCGATGGCGATCCACGCCATGAAAAGGAGCGTGAGGACGATACCCGGGATGACGCCGGCCATGAACAGGTCGACGATCGAGACCTGCACCGCGACCGCATAGATGATCATGGGGATGCTGGGCGGGATGAGGATGCCGAGCGTGCCGCCCGCCGCGAGCGAGCCCGTCGTCAGGCCGAGGTCGTAGCCGCGCCGTCGCAGCTCGGGCATCGCGACCTTGCCCATGGTCAGGGCGGTGGCGACCGACGACCCGGAGATGGCGGAGAACATGGCGCAGCCCAGGACGTTGGCGTGCGCGAGGCCGCCCGGGGCGCGGGCCAGCAGGGTCGACAGGCCGCGGTAGAAGCGGCGGGAGACGCCCGTCTCCAGGATGATCTCGCCCATCAGGATGAACATCGGGATCGCCACCAGGGTGAACGAGTTGCCGGTGTTCCACAGGATGTCGCCGACGGTCGGCAGCAGGTCGCCGCCGTGCAGGACCACGATGCCGAGGATGGCCGCCAGGCCCAGCGCCACGGCGATCGGGCAGCCGATCGTGATCAGCAGGGCCAGCGCCGCCACGTAGAGGCAGAGCATCCATTGCCAGCTCATCAGGGCCGCCGCAGGGTGCGGATCGTCGCCGCGACGGCGGCGAGGCAGAGCAGGACGAGGCCCGCGACGACGACCGACTGCGGCAGCGCCAGCAGCGTCTTGGAGACCTGGATCGAGCGCGACTGGAAACGCATGCTGATCGAGAGCGTCAGCCACGCGGCGTAGGCCAGCACGAGGTTGAGGGCGAGGGTGGCGACGGCGGCCAGGAGGCGGGCGGCGGGATGCCGGGCGATCCGCGCCAGCGTGCCCGGCAGCTCCACGGTGATCATCCGCCCGTGGTGCAGCGCGTGGTTGAGGCCGAGGAAGACGAGCCCGGCAAAGGCGTAGGCGCTGAACTCGTCGGCGATCAGCGTCGAGTTGCCGGCGAGGTAGCGCAAGGCGATCTCGACGTTGACCAGGATGAAGATCGCCGCCAGCAGGACCGTGGCGACGGCGAGCGAGAGGCCGGCGACGACGCGCGCCAGCCGCTCGATCGCACCCGCCGCCACCATGCGCTCGCCTACCGGCAGGCGGCCGAGACGCGCGCCAGCAGGTCGGCGGCGACGGGACCGTTCTTCTCACTCCACTTCGCCCACATCGGGCGCAGCGACGCCTTCATGGCGGTGACCTCGTCGGCGGGCGGCACGGTGATGGTGACGCCCTTGCCGCGCATGGTGTCGAGGGCGGCGCGATCGGCGGCCTCGGAGGCCTCGAAATAGCGCGGCGCCCATTCCGCCGACTTGTCGGCGATCAGCTTCTGCAGGTCGGCCGGCAGCTTCTTCAGCGCCTCGGCATTGGCCAGCGTGATCTGGTGGGCCATTGTGAAGTTCAGCGTCAGGCCGAACTTGACGATGTCGTAGGCCTTCCAGTCGTTGGCCGAGAGTGCGGAGGTGATGGCGCCGTCGACGACCTTGCGCTGGAGGGCCGGCACCACCTCGGCGGGGTCGAGCGACACCGGGTTGGCGCCGATCTGCTGCAGCATGTCGACCTGCAGCGGGTTCCAGGTGCGGATCTTCTTGCCCTTGAGATCGGCGATGCGCTCCAGCTTCGCCGTGGTCCAGATGTTCTGCCCGGGGATCGGCCAGTTCATGACGACGCGGACCCCGAACTTGCGCGTCAGCACCTGGTCCGGCACGTCGCCCATCGCCTTGGCGGCGGCAGCGAACTGCGGATAGCTGGTGCACAGGAACGGCAGCGAGAAGACGTCGATCTCGGGCGCGTCGCCGGCCGCCAGCCCGGCGCCCACCTGACCCATCTGGATCTGGTTGGTCGCCACCGCCTTGATGATGTCACCGGCCTTGTAGGGCAGCTCGCCGGCGCCGAAATGCGCGATCTCCAGCCGCCCGCCGCTCGCCCTGGTGATGTCCTCGGCGAATGCCTTGTTCATCTTGGCGTGGAAGTCCGTCGGCGAGACGTAGGTGAAGAAGCGCCAGTTGTGCTCGGCTGCGGCGAGCGGCTGGGCGGCGAGGGCGAGGGCGAGCGACAGCCAGAGGGATCGCGTGCGGGTCATCGTGCGCTCCTGGTCAGAAGAGGGTTTCCGTCTCGACCGCGAGATGCCGGATCTCGCCGTCCCTGAGCCTGGGGAAGTTGAGGAAGTCGCCGCGCGAGCGCTGGCGCGCTTCGGAGTGCAGCGCGCGGTCCAGCGCCGCCGCGTCGTCGAACATGAGCTCGGCCAGGACCAGCACCTGGTCCTTCACCACCGCGACCGGGTCGTTCCACGGGATCGGGCGGTGCAGCCGGCAGCCGCGGATGCCGGGATAGTCCTTGAGGAAGGCGACGTGGCGGCGGCGGTAATGGTCGAAGAACGCGTCCGCGTCCTCGGGCGTGCCGACATAGCGGATGAAGTACGAGACGGTCACGCGTGCCCCCCGGTCGACGCCCTCGCGTGAAACCTTACCGTCGCGACATTCGATCATTCAATGATGACCGATTCGGATTGTTCGATCAGTATCGGTGATCGATGAAGCCGCCGGACGACGCTCCCACCTTTCCGCCCGACCGGTCGCGCCGCCTGCAGGCGCGGCTGCGGGTGCAGCACCTGATGATGCTGGTCAGCCTGGGTCGCCACCGCAACGCGCACCGGACCGCGAGCGACCTCGGCCTCAGCCAGCCGGCCGTGAGCAAGATGGTGCGGGAGATCGAGGAGATGTTCGGCGCCCGCCTGTTCGATCGCGGGCGCGGCGGCATGCATCCCAACGGCGTCGGCGAGGCATTGATCGCCCGCGCCGCGGCGCTGCTCAACGACATCGAGCGGACGAGCGACGACATGGAGGCGCTGGCGGCGGGGGAGGCCGGGCATCTGCGCCTCGGCGTCATCGCCTTCGTCACGCCGGCCCTGGTCGCGCGCACCCTGCGGCGACTGGCCGGCGAGCGCGTCTCGCCGACGGTGGAGATCCGCGAGGGCACCACCCAGCCGCTCGTCGACCAGCTTCTCCGGCGCGAGATCGACTGCGTCATCGGCCGCTACGCCACCGAGCGCGAGGCCGAGCTCGACCAGACGATCTTCTACCGCCAGCGCTTCGCCGTCGTCGTCGGCCGCCGTCACCCGCGGCTCGGCCGGGGCCGGCGGGTGACGCTGGCCGACGCGGCGTCGGCCGACTGGGTGGTGACGCCGCCGCGCACGGCGGCCAGGCAGGCGATGAGCGCGCTCTTCATGGGCTCCGGCCTGCCGTCACCACGCGTGCGGATCGAGACGGCGTCCATGGAGATCATGAAGTCGGCACTCGTCGACAACGAGCTCGTCGGCCTGCTGCCCGCCGACATCGCCCGTCACTACGAGCGGGCGGGACAGCTCCGCATCCTGCCGTTCCGGCCCGACGTGCAGCCGGCGCCGCTGACCCTGATCCGACGACGCGGCGAGCGGCCGCTGCCCTCCGTCGAGCGCTTCTGCGAAGCGCTCCTGGTTACGGCGGCGGGTCTCGACGACGGCGAGGCTCAGCCGCCCGCCAGCCGGGCTGCGCCCTCGCCGGCGAAGCGACCGAACACGACGGCCGACAGCAACCCGTTGCCCGAGAGGTAGCCGGCGACGTCCTCGCCTGAGAGCCCGCAGGCCGCGCCGCCCCCGGCGAAGAGATTGGGCAAGGGTGAGCCATCGGGGCGCCGGACGCGCGCGTCGGCGTCCACGACGAGTCCGCCCTGGGTGTGGAAGAGGGCGCCCGTGACCTTGACCGCGCAGAACGGCGGTGCCAGCGCCGGCTTGCCCGTGAAGT
>JADZBA010000389.1 GCA_020852355.1 Alphaproteobacteria bacterium | reverse complement strand
GCGATCGATCAGCTCCAGCCGGCCGTCGCGGCGGCGGATGTCGAGCGCCACGCCGCTCTCGCTGGCGTAGCGCCCGACAAGGTCCGCCGCAAGGGTTACATCGGGACGCGGCAGGCGGCGCGGCGGCGTCGGCCGTTCGCCGCAGCCGCGCGCCGCGAGCGCCAGCCGCAGGCCGTAGCGCGTCAGGCGGGTCACCAGCTCGCCGCTGGCGTCGAGGGTCGCGACCATGAACAGGCCGATGCCCGCCTCGGGCAGCAGGGTGAATTGCGCGGCATAGCCGTAGAGCGCGCCGCCATGGCCGAGCGTGCGGTGACCGTCGAGACGGTCGACGGCGAGGCCGAGGCCGTAGCCGCTGTCGCCACCGCCGGCGGGCGTCGTCATCATGGCCCGCAGCGCGGGGCTGAGCAGCACCTCGGCGCGCAGCAGGGCCTGGCCATAGGCCGCCATGTCGCCGAGCGTCGACAGCATCGCGCCGGCGGGCGCGCCGCCCAGCGCGAACACCGGAGCGGACCACTCGCTTTCGCCGTCCCACATGAGGGCGGGCGCCAGCCGGGCCCGCTCGGCGGGGCCGAGCCGGGTGCGCGTATGGCGGAGGCCCAGCGGCTCGAGGACGGCCTCGGAAACCGCTGCCCCCCAATCGACGCCGACGGCCGCTTCGATGCAGGCGCCGGCCAGCGCGTAGCCGGCATTGGAATAGCGATAGCTCGCCCCGTCCGGCGCGGCCTTCAGCGGCGCATGGCGCAGGCTGTCGACGGTGCCTGCCAGCGGCGGCGGATCGGGATCGAGGTAGTGACCGCGCGCCGCCTCGCGCATCAGGCCGCTGCGATGCGACAGCAGCAGGCGCAGGGTGAGGCGCGCCGGGCGCCCCTGCCAGCTCGGCGCGAAATCGCCGAGCAGCGGCGCGATGTCGTCATCGAGGTCGAGCGCGCCCCGTTCGACCGCGCGCAGCGCCGTGAGAGCGGTGAAGCTCTTGCTGATCGAGGCGATCCGAAACAATGTTCCATCGGCAAGCGGCGCGCCGTCGCCAGTGATGTGGCGGGCGTCCACCCTGCCCGCGGCGTCGAAGACGACGAAGGAGATCGAGGGGATCGCCCGCTCCGCCACCTCCCAGGCCACCGCGTCGGCGAGAGCCTCGATCACTTGCGGCCGAGCCAGCGGAAGAGGTTTTCCCAGAAATCGAGATAGCCGGCCCAGTTGGTGAAGCGGGGCGAGCCCCAATGCGGCAGGATGTCGGAGGTGAAGCAGGCGAGCCGGCCGTCGCCGAGCGTATCGACGATGAGCAGCGGGTCGCCGGTTTCGGCGAATTCGAGCAGGCGCTCGCCGCCGCGCTGCACCACCTTGTTGTAGCCGAGAAAATCGGGCCAGTCGGCCGGCAGGCCGGCGAGAATGGGATGCTCGGCGGTGGGGCGCGGATGGATGCCGGCCGGCGTCTCCATGCGGTCGTCATGCGGCGCGATGCTGACGGGCAGGATCGCGGCGAGCGGCGAATAGGCGTAGTGCGCCTTGCCGTGAAAGCCGCCATAGGCCATCCAGCCGCCGATCATGGCGAAGCCGCCGCCGCCGCGCACATACTCGCCGATGAGCTGCAGCCGGTCGGGCATGACCTTGCCGGCGAGCGTGTCGGGATGCAGCAAAAAGGAATCGGCGGGAGCGTCGGAGATGACGATGAGGTCGTAGGCCCGCATCGCCTCCAGCGTCGACGGAAAGCGCAGCGAGACCTCATGATTGGGCATGAAGGTGATGTCCAGCGCGCGGCCGGCGAAGCGCGACACGAAGGCGTCGAGCGACAGGCTCGCATACCCCGTTTCGTAAGAGGCGAAGCCTTTGTAATGCGTGTGGATCTTGAAGACCGTCTCGCCGACGATCAACAGCTTGAGCCTGTCCGGAGCCGTCATCTTTCCGCCTGGATCAGGACGGCACGGACGGCCGCCTTAACGTTTAGACAAAAAAGCGCATGCCGCGCGGATTGTCTAGGGGGATTCTGGGGGCGATGGACATCCTGCCGCCGGGCGGCGATACCTGCCGCATGACTGAGGTTTCGCCCCACATTCGATTCACCGACGCGCTCGCCACCTATCGCAGCGAACGCGATGTCGGGCTGGCGCTGCACCGGCTCGCCGAGGCGCTCGTCGGCGTGAAGCTGTTCACCATGACGGCAGACAATCCGGCCGGGGGCTATGTGCGGCGCGTCTATTCGAGCGACGAGGCCGCCTATCCGCTGCTCGGCACCAAGCCGATCACCTTCGACGAGACCTATCGCAGGATGACCGAGGAGCGCTTCGTCTATGTGGCGAATTCGGTCGCGGCGATGCGCGGCGATTTCCCCGATCTCGATCTGATCGTGGCGCTGGGCTGCGGCTCCGCGGTCAACATGCCGGCCGTCGCCGGCGGCGAGATGCTGGGCAGCGTCAACCTGCTGCACGAGGAGGGCTGGTACACGCCCGAGCGCGTCGCGGCGGCGCAGACGCTGATCGCCCCGGCCATCGCCTGCTTCCTCATCCTGCGCGGCCGCTTCACCATCTGACGGTTGCGCGCCGGGCGGCGAGATGATGATATGGCCCAAATTATAGTGGGGCTAAAGTTGGGCGTTTCGGGCAAAGCGGGGCTGCCGTCTTGACCGGCTATGTGGCGCAGCGTCTGGCGCTGATGCTGGTGACCTTGTTCGCCATCATCACCCTCACCTTCTTCCTGATGCATGCCGTGCCGGGCGGGCCCTTCGTCTCCGACAAGATGATGGCGCCCGAGATCCAGGCCGCGATCAACGCCAAATATCACCTCGACGACCCGATCTGGCTGCAATATCTCAATTATCTCAAGGGCGTGGCGACGCTCGATCTCGGCCCGTCGTTCAAATATGCGGGCATGAGCGTCAACCAGATCATCCTCGAGGGGCTGCCGACGACGCTCAGGGTCGGCGCTCTGGCGCTGATCTGCGTCGTGGCGCTGGGGGTGCCGCTGGGCATCGTCGCGGCGCTCAATCGCAATCGCTGGCCGGATACGCTGGTGATGGTCGTCGCCACCATCGGGGTCGCCGTGCCCTCCTATGTCATCGCCACGGTGGCGCTCTACGTCTTCGCCCTGCGGCTCGGCTGGGTGCCGACCTTCGGGCTCGACGACTGGCGCGGCTATTTCTTGCCGGTCTTCGCGCTGTCGGGGTTCTGGATCTCGTTCATCGCGCGGCTGGCCCGCTCGAGCCTGCTCGAGACGCTGCAGCAGGACTACATGATCACCGCCAGGGCCAAGGGCCTCGGGCCGGGGCAGATCCTGTTCAAGCACGGCCTGCGCAAGTCGCTGATCGCGGTGGTGACCGTGCTCGGCCCGGTGGTCGCCAACCTCATCACCGGCTCCTTCGTCATCGAGCAGATCTTCGCGCTGCCGGGGATCGG
>JADZBA010000388.1 GCA_020852355.1 Alphaproteobacteria bacterium | reverse complement strand
GGTGACGTCGAGGGCCGTCGTCGGCTCGTCGGCGATCAGCAGGTCGGGGCCGCAGGCGAGCGCCATGGCGATCATCGCGCGCTGGCGCTGGCCGCCCGACAGCATGTGCGGGTGGGCGTGCGCGCGCGCGGCCGCGTTCGGCAAGCCGACCCGGTCGAGCAGGCGCACCGCCTCGCGCTCGGCCGCCGCCCGGCCCAGGCCCTTGTGCAGGCGCAGGGGCTCTGCGACCTGCCGGCCGATCGGCTGCAGCGGGTTGAGCGCCGTCATCGGCTCCTGGAAGATCATCGCCATGCGATTGCCGCGGATGCCGCAGAGCACCGCCTCGTCCTGCTGCAGCAGCTCGCGCCCGTCGAAGGCGATGCGGCCGGTCGCGCGCGCGCCCTCGGGCAGGAGGCCCATCAGGGCGAGCGCGGTCATCGACTTGCCGCAGCCCGACTCCCCGACCAGGCCCAGCGTCCGGCCGCGCTCCAGGGTGAACGACACATCGCGCACGGCGCGTCCCCAGCCGCGCGTGGTCGGCAGCGCCACGGTCAGGTCCTCGACGACGAGCAGCGTCATCGCTTGCGCGCCAGCCGCGGGTCGATGAGGTCGCGCAGCCCGTCGCCCAGCAGGTTGAGGCCGAGCACGGCGACCGCGATGGCGATCCCCGGGAACACGGCGAGGTAGGGCGCGTCGTACATGAAGGTCTGCGCATCGTTCAGCATGCGCCCCCAGCTCGGCAGCGGCGGCTGCGTGCCGAGCCCGAGATAGGAGAGACCCGCCTCGGCCAGGATGGCGAGCGCGAAGGCGATGGTCGCCTGCACGACGACGACCGAGAGGATGTTGGGCAGCACGTGCTCCAGCGTGATGCGCACCCGGCCCTTGCCCGCGGCGCGCGCCGCCAGGATGAAGTCGCGCGCCCACACCGCGTTGGCGGCGCCCCGCGCGACCCGGGCGAACACCGGCACGTTGAAGATGCCGATGGCGATGACCGAGTTCACCAGGCCGGGACCGAGCAGGGCGGTGATCATGATCGCCGACAGCACCGCCGGGAAGGCGAAGGTGAAGTCGGAGAAGCGCATCACCAGCTCCTCCACCCAGCCGCGCCGGGCCGACGCGAGCAGGCCCAGCGCCGTGCCGATCGAGCAGCCGATCGAGACGGCGACCAGCCCGACGACCAGCGAGTTGCGGGCGCCCACCATGATCATCGACAGGATGTCGCGCCCGAAATGGTCGGTGCCGAACGGGTGCACGGCCGACGGCGGCCGGAGCTTGCTCGCGACCGCCAGCTCGACCGCGGAGTGGGGCGTCCAGGCGAGCGACACCAGGGCGGCGGCCACCACCAGGCCGGTCAGCGCCGCGCCGATGGCGAAGCTGCGGTGACGGATCGCGCGGACGAGGAAGCTCATCCCTGGGTCCGCAGGCGCGGGTCGATGACGGCGTAGAGCACGTCGACCAGGAAGTTGACGAACACCACCAGGGCGGCGATCAGGACCACCACGTCCTTGACCACGATCAGGTCGCGCTGGGTGATCGCCTGGAAGACGAGGCGGCCGACGCCCGGCAGGTAGAACACGTTCTCGATGATGATGGTGCCGGTCAGCAGGTTGGCGAACTGCAGGCCCATGATGGTGACCACGGGGATCATCGCGTTGCGCAGCACGTGGCGCCACAACGCCTGGCGGCGGGAGAGGCCCTTGGCGCGCGCGGTGCGCACGAAGTCCTCGCGCAGCACCTCCAGCACGGCGGACCGGGTGACGCGCGCCAGGATCGCCGCCTGGACGATGGCGAGCGAGACCGCGGGCAGCACCAGCGACCGCAGCGCGGGCAGGACGCCGGCCGACCAGCCCGGAAAGCCGCCGGCCGAGAACCAGCCGAACTGCACCGAGAACAACAGGATCAGCAGGATGGCGAACCAGAAGTTGGGCACGGCGATGCCCGCCTGCCCGAACGCCATGACGCCCCAGTCGCCGGGGCGGCCGTGATGGCTGGCGGCGTAGAGGCCGAGCGCCAGCGCGATCGCCACCGTCAGCGCCATGGCGATGAGGGCGAGCGGCACCGTCAGCACCAGGCGCTCGGCGACCAGCTCGGCGACCGGCACGGAGTAGGTGTAGCTGATGCCGAGGTCGCCGGTCGCCAGGCCGGCGATCCACGCGACGTAGCGCTCGACCGGCGGCCGGTCGAGCCCGAGCCGGCGGCGCAGTGCCTCGACCGTGTCGGGCTGCGCGTCGACGCCCAGCATCACCTGCGCCGGGTCGCCCGGCAGCACCTCGAGGACGAGGAACACGACCAGCGAGGCGGCGAGCAGGGTGGCGACGAGCGTCAGGAATCGCCGGAGCAGGAAGAAGGCCATCCGGCGATGGGGCTAAGGCCGGCGCGGGCGCCCGTCAAGGCGGGCGGCGACCTCCGCCCCATAACCCTGGGCTATGAACGTCGGATGTCTGTTCTGTAGACGCGCGCACGGTACGGCGGGACGATGCCGGCAGCGACACGTCCGGAGAGGTCCCCATGCTGCGGCGACGTACCTTCCTCGCGATGTCGGCGTCTGCGGCCGTCGCGGCCGCGATGCCCGGTTCCCCGGCGGGCGCGCAGGGCGCGCCGCCGAAGGGCCGCAAGGGCCAGATCGTGATCGGCCTCTCCCAGGAGCCGACGCGCTTCCATCCGGTGCGGGCGCGCATCGAGGTCGACGACGGCGTGCAGCTCAACCTGTTCAGCGCGCTCTGGGGCATCGACCCCAGGGGTGAGCTGGTCCCCGACCTCGCGACCGAGATCCCGTCGCCCGCCAACGGCGGCGTTTCGGCGGACGGGCTGCAGTGGCGCATCCGCCTGCGCCCGGGCGTCACCTGGCACGACGGCGCGCCGTTCTCCGCCGAGGACGTCAAGTTCACCCTCGAGCTGTTCCAGCGCCCGGACTTCCCCGCGCGCAGCCGCGCCGGCATCGCGCTGGTGCGCGACATCGCGGTCGTCGGGCCGACCGAGCTGACCTTCCGGCTGGAGAAGTCCTACGCGCCCTTCTATTCGATCCTCGCCTGGACCCAGATCGTGCCGAAGCACGTCGCCGCGGTCGGCGAGCCGGGCGACGCCACCTTCAACAACCGGCCGATCGGCACCGGCCCCTTCAAGTGGGCGGAGCGCCGGCCGGGCGAGCACCTGATCCTGGAGGCGAACGAGCGCTATCACGGCGACGGCCCGTACGTGGAGCGCATCGTCTACAAGTACATTCCGGACATGACGGGCCTGAAGACGCAGTTCGTCACCGGCGCCATCGACGCGGTCGGCATCGCCGGCATCACGCCCGACAACTACGACGAGGTCGCCCGCGTGCCGGGCGTGCGCCTCTACCGCGCGCCGACGCCGTTCCTGGAGAGCCTCTCGCTGAACAACGAGCGGCCGCAGTTCAAGGACCCGGCGGTGCGCCGGGCGCTCTACCTCGCGCTCGACAAGGCGACCATCGTCAAGGACATCTACTACGGCGCCCACCGGCTGACGGAATCCTTCCTGCCGCGCGAATCCTGGGCCTACAACCCCGACCTGCCGCAGCATCGCTACGACCCGGCCGAGGCGCGCAAGATCCTCGACGACGCCGGCTGGAAGCCGGGTCCCGGCGGGGTGCGCGAGAAGGACGGCGTCAAGCTCGCCTTCACCAACTCGACCACGTCGGGCAACCATCTGCGCGAGCAGACCCAGCAGCTCCTGCAGCAGGGCTGGCAGCAGATCGGCGCGCAGATGACCATCAGGAACTTCCCGCCCGCGGTGATGTGGGGCGACTACTGGCGCAAGAGCGAGTGGGATTCGGTGATCGTCGGCCTGATCTTCCCGGTCGGCTCCGATCCCGACACCAGCGACCGCCTCGGGAGCTGGGCGATCCCGGTCAAGTCGGGCAGCGGCGCCAACACCATGCAGTACGCGAATCCGGAGGTCGACCGGCTGCTGCGCGAGAGCGTCGGGCTGCTCGACCGCGAGCAGCGCAAGCGCAACTATCAGCAGGTGCAGGCGATCGTGCGGGCGGACCTGCCGCTGCTGCCGATCTGCCAGCAGAACCAGACCGAGGGGACCAAGGCCAACCTGGTCGGCTACGAGCCCAACGTGAACTACCGGTCGAACTGCTGGAACGTCCACAAATGGTACTGGGCGGCGTGAGGCGGGAAGGGCAGACGATGAACCACTTCGCCGCGAACAGCACCCATGCCCGCGACATCGCGTCGGTGCTGCATCCCTACACCAACGCGCGCCGCCACCTCGAGGTCGGCCCGACCGTGATGACCGGCGGCCGCGGCATCTACATCCACGACGACAGCGGCAAGGCGTACATGGAGGGCGCGTCGGCCCTGTGGTGCGCCTCGCTCGGCTTCGGCAACGAGCGCCTCGCCCGGGTCGCCTACGAGGCGATGCGCGACATCGGCTACTACCAGATCTTCCGCCACGCCTCGAACGAGGCGGCGATCGACCTCAGCGCCCGCCTGCTGGCGATCGCGCCGGTGCCGATGTCCAAGGTGCTGCTGCAATGCTCCGGCTCGGAGGCGAACGATACCGCCCTCAAGCTCGTCTGGTACCACTGGAACGCCCAGGACCGGCCGGAGAAGCGCAAGATCATCTCGCGCAAGATGAGCTATCACGGCTCGACCTGGGCGACGATCGGCCTCACCGGCATCCCCGAATTCCACAAGGGCTTCGCGGCACCCTTCCAGGACTTCCGCTACACCGAGAGCCCGCACTACTACCGCGACCATCGCGCGGGCGAGAGCGAGGAGCAGTTCTCCCAGCGCATGGCCGACGCCCTGGAGGCGCTGATCCAGGCGGAAGGGCCGGAGACGGTCGCCGCCTTCTGGGCCGATCCGGTGCAGGGCGGCGGGGCCGGCGCCCTGCCGCCGCCCCGGGGCTATTTCGAGAAGGTCCAGGCGGTGCTGGCGAAGCACGACGTGCTGATGGTCGCCGACGAGGTGATCTGCGGCTTCGGGCGCACCGGCAGCATGTGGGGCTCGCAGACCTTCGGCGTCCGCCCCGACATCGTGACCTGCGCCAAGGCGCTGTCGGCGGCGATGCAGCCGATCTCCGCGGTGCTGCTCAACGAGCGCATCTTCCAGTCGATCATGACGCAGAGCGACCGGCTCGGCAGCTTCGTGCACGGCTTCACCTACGCCGGCCATCCGGTCGCGTCCGCGGTCGCCTTGGAGACGCTGAAGATCTACGAGGAGATGGACCTGGTGAACCATGTCCGCCGCCTCGAGCCCGCGTTCCTCGCGGCCTTCGGCGCGCTGAAGGACCATCCGCTGGTCGGCGACTTCTCCGGCTGCGGTCTCATCGGGGGCCTCGAGCTGGTGCGGGACAAGGCGACGCGGGCCGCGTTCCCGGCCGATGCCAAGATCGGCCCCAGGGTCGACGCCCACGCCCGCGAGCGCGGGCTGATCCTGCGCACCACCGCCGACCGCATCGCGCTGTCGCCGCCCCTCGTCATCACCGAGGACGAGATCGCGGAGATGGCGGCGCGACTGCGCGGCGCCCTCGACGACACGCTGGCGGAGGCGGGCGCGGGCTGAGGCGGCCGATGTCCCCGGCCCTGGACACCGTCGCGGGCGACGCCGAGCTGCCGGCGCAGGCCGACGTCGTGGTGATCGGCGGCGGCATCGTCGGGGTGTCGGCCGCCTACGAGCTGGCGAAGAAGGGCCTGCGCGTGGCGCTGCTGGAGAAGGGGCGCGTCGGCGCCGAGCAGTCCAGCCGCAACTGGGGCTGGTGCCGCGCCTATGGCCGCAGCCTGCCGGAGCTGCCGCTCGCCCGGCACAGCCTCGCGCTGTGGGGCGCCATGGACGCGGAGATCGGCCTGGAGGCCGGCTTTCGCCGCACCGGGCTGCTGGTCGTCACCCGCGATCCCGCGGAGCTGGCGCACTGGGAGGAATGGACCAGTCGCACGCGCGACTATCAGATGCGCGGCCGCATCCTCGCGCCGGCCGAGGTGCAGGAGCTCGTGCCCGCCAGCGCCGAGCGCTGGCTGGGCGGCCTCTATTCCCCCGACGACGGCCGGGCGGAGCCCGCCAGGGCCGCGCCGGCGATCGCCACCGCCGCGCGGCGGCGCGGCGTCACCATCCACCAGGAATGCGCGGCGCGCGGGCTGGAGACGACGGCGGGCGCGGTCTCGGCCGTGGTGACGGAGAGGGGCGTCGTGCGCACCGATGCCGTGCTCTGCGCCGGCGGCGCCTGGACCTCGATGTTCTGCCGCCGCCACGGCATCGACCTGCCGCAGGCCGGCGTCTTCGCCAGCGCCTGCCGCACCGACCCCGGCCCGGAGGTGACGCCGGGCGGCGTCCACACGCCGGGCTACGCCTTCCGCCGCCGCGAGGACGGCGGCTACACGGTCGCCGTCGGCGGGGCGGGGCGGGTCGAGCTGACGCCGCAGGGCCTGCGCTACGCCCGCAAGTTCCTGCCGCTCTTCCTCAAGCGCCGCAAGAAGCTGACGCTCGGCATCGGCCGGTCCTTCCTGTCGGGGCCCGAGGCGCGCGCCTCCTGGTCCCTCGACCAGGTCTCGCCGTTCGAGCGCACGCGCGTGCTCGACCCGCCGGCCGACCCGCGGCTGATCGAGGCGGCGATGGGCCGCCTGCGCGCCGCCTACCCGGCGCTCGCCGGCCTGCGCGTCGTCGAGGCGTGGGGTGGCCTGATCGACTCCACCCCCGACGCCCGGCCGGTGATCTCGCCGGCCGGCCCGCTGCGCGGCTTCTTCGTCGCCGCCGGCTTCAGCGGCCACGGCTTCGGCCTCGGCCCGGGGGCCGGACGCCTCGCCGCCGACCTCGTGGCCGGCGACCCGCCGATCGTCGACCCCGCGCCCTTCCGCTACTCCCGCCTCGTCGACGGCTCGCCCCTGCGCCCGAGCGCCTGGGGGTGAGCTGCCCCGGCGGACGTCACGGCTGCACCCGCCGATTCAGGGATCGGCGCCGATGTAGAGGGACAGCGCGGGATCGAGCACCTGCGCCAACGGATCGGCCACGGTCACGCCACGCCACCTGAAGCCCGCCTGAAGGTCCTGGGAGAGAAGGAACCGGCAGCCCGCTTCCGCAGCGACCGACAGAATGATGGCGTCCCACATGCCGAACCGATGATCGGCCGCGAGGTCGACGGCGCTCGCCAGTGCCGCCTCGGTGGTCGGTGCGACCATGTAGATGTCGCGCCAGCCCATGACCGCGGTTCGCGCCTCCGAAGCCGGTCGCCGCGCCTTGCGGACCAGCACGTTGAAAAGCTCGCCCAGAACCTGGATCGGCAGCACCACCGCGCTGCGCGGCAGACGGTCGATCATGCGGATGGCCAGGTCCTGTTCGGCCGGCCCGTCGACGCCCTCCGCATAGGCCAGAATGTTGGTGTCGAGGGCGACCGTCACGACCCGCCGTCGTCGTACAGCTCTTCCCTCGTCCACCGGCCGGCGTTCGCGGCGGGTTGCGCACGAAGGCGGGCGAGGAGAGCGGCCTTCGCGCGATCGGCCGAGGCATCATCGCGCCCGACCGGGCCGATCCGCGCGACCGGCTTGCCATGCGCGGTGACGACGTAGCTACGGCCTTCGCGAACGCCCCGAAGCAGACGCGAGAACTGGCGATTGGCTTCGGCGGCGGTGATGACCTCGTCCATGGCATTCAGGGAGTAGTCAATTTCACTATAATGCTTCCGGAGGGTTGGTGGTGCAAGCCGGGATCGCGGTCGACCCCCGCTGCTCGGACCTGACGGGCACCAGCCAGTCGAGGTGGCGGTCGAAGGTGCCGTCGGCGACCAGCGGCGGCATGACCCCGTGGGACGCGACGCCGGGCATCGCCGCCAGCTCGACGCCCGGCACGCGTGCCATGTTCTCGGCCTCGCGGCGGTCGAGCGGGTTGTCGGCGCCGAACAGGATGCGCAGGCGCGGCGGCCGCGCCGTCTCGGCGTAGAGGACGGCGAGGTCGAGGCGGGCCGGGTCGATCGGCTCGGCCGCGCCGCCGCGCCGTGCGGCACGGGCGAGGAGCTGCGGGAGGCTCTCGTCCAGGACGGAGGGGCCGGCGAGGCAGAGCACCCGGTCGGCCCCGAGGTCGAGGGCGTAGCGCATGGCGCCGTAGGAGCCCGACGAGCTGCCGGCGCAGGCGACGCGCGTGGCGTTCAGCGACGCCGCGATGCGGCCCAGCCCGCCGATCGCGGCGCGGTAGCCGTCGCCCAGCGAGCCGATGCCGGTCAGATAGTGCATCTCGCCGAAGTCGCGCAGGTAGACGACGGAGGCGTCGAGCCGGCCGAACCAATGATGGGCGAGGCCGACCGGCGCGTTGAACCGATGGGCGCCGCCGGTGAAGACGAAGACCACGTCGCGCGCGCCGGCCCGTGCCGCGACCTGGACGTCCAGCGCGGGATCGTCGAGGAAGTCGCCCGGCGGCGCGTCGGGGGCGTGGAGCACCATGGTCCAGAGGCCAGCCAGTCCCGTCGGCAGCGACGCGGCGTCGCTGGTGGCGGCGGCGAAGGCGCGCGCGGCGGCGAGCGGGCCGAACGCGACGAGCGCGTCGAGGACGAGGGCCTGCTCGCGCAGCCCCTGCCCCGGCGGCGGGGCGGTGCCGTCGGCCTCGAAGCGGCGGATGAAGCGGACGGCGTCGAGCGTCAGGCGCCAGCGCGGCACGGCGCCCTGCCCGGCGAGCGCCGCCTCGACCGCGTCCCGCCGGTCCGCCCGCCACATGGCCAGCAGGCGGGACAGGAACCCTGTCGGCTGGACGCAGGCGGGCGCCGCGACGGCGCCCTGCACCGCGGTCATGCCGCCGCGCCCCGCGCGTAGTCGATGATCGCGGCGATCGAGCGGCAGGCGTCGACGTCGTCCTCGGGAATCCGCAGGCCGTGGAGCTCCTCGAGGGCCATCAGGATCTGCGCGTGGTCGAGGGAGTCGAGGCCGACGTCGTAGAAGTCGGCGTCCCGCTCGAGCGTCGCCACGGCGACGCGGTCGATCGCGCCTTCGATCGCCGCGCGCACCGCTTCCTCGGTCAGCATCGCAGTTCCATGTCTCCGTCCCTCAGCCGGCCGAGGGTAGCGGAAGCGGTCCCGCGCCGTCACGCGCTCGACCCTCGCGCTGCCCGACCGCCGCGCGAACGATCAGCGGCGCGGCGAGCCCTGCGCCAGGACGAGGTGGCCGATCGGCTCGCGGTCGGCAGCCAGGGTGGCTTTGCGGTAGCGGCCGCCGACATGGCTCGCCACGGTGATCGCGACGGCGGCATCGGCCGGCGGCGGCCGCCGGCAGGCGATCTCGGCCAGCGTCCAGTAGTCGTCGGGACGGTCGCGCTCGAGCAGCGCCAGGCACAAGGCGGTCGCCCGCATGACGAACGAGGCGTCGCCGCCGGCGGGCAGCCGGGCGCCGTCCCGCGCGAAGGTGGCGCCGGCGGCGAGGGTCGCGTCGTCGAGGGCGCTGCGCCGCGCGATCGGCCGGTCCGGCAGGCGCCGCAGCAGCAGGCGGCGGATCTGGCCGGCCCGGCGATGGCGGAAGTCGCCGCAGGCAAGGGAATCGGGCGCCGTCGCGCCGTCGATCACCGCGATGGCGCAGTCGCTCGCCGCCCGCAGCGCCAGCACCATGTCCTGGCGCGCGCCGGTCAGCGCCAGCAGCGCGTCGAAAATGTCCGCCCCGTGGATGTAGCTGCGCTCGCCGGTGAGCGGCGGGTCGATCACCATGGCGCCTCAGCCGAGGACGACGTGCGGCACGAAGCGGCAGGTCTCGTCGTCGATGACCGGACCGTCGGATTCCAGCACGCCGATGCCCTCGGCCCGGCCGGCGACGATCCAGCCGGTGACCGAGGCGTGGCTCTCTCCGCCGGGCCGCGCGAAGGTGGCGAGGCGGTGCAGCGCCTGCACGACATGGCCTTCCCGCCCGTAGGGGCCCGACGTGCTCACCCGGCCGCCGGGCAGCGTCGGATCGCACAGTCGGATGTTGCGGCCCTTGACCGAGAACAGCGGCTTGACGACGCAGCGGCCGGTCGGCGCGGCAGGCTCGTCCTCGAACCAGCAGGGCAGCAGGTTGGGATGGTCCGGGAACAACCGCCACAGCCAGACCAGGATGCCCTTCGACGACAGGACGAGCTTCCACAGGGGTTCCAGCACCATCGGTGCCCCGGCGCCGGCGATGTGCGGGCCGAACTCCTCGCGCAGCAGCAGTTCCCAGCGGTAGGCCTTGACGAGGTGGGTGATGAGGCGCGCGTCGAGGTCGCACAGCCTGCCGCGGCGGTCGACGCCGATCTCCTCGGTGGCGACGAATCCGGTCGGCCGGCCGGCCTGGTGGGCGCAGTCGCGCAGGTAGGCGGCCCACACCTGGTCCTCGATGTTGAGCCGCGAGGCGGTGAAGTGGATCGGCTGCCGCGGCGACGGCAATCCGGCGAAGGCCTCGACCAATGCTTGGTGGATACGGTTGAACTGGTCGCCCTCCCGCGCGATCACCCCATGGTCGAGGCGGTCCTCCAGCCAGATCCACTGGAACGCGGCGGACTCGTAGAGGACGCCGGGCGCGTCGGCATTGCATTCGTGCAGCTTGGGCGGGCCGCCGTCGCCATAGGCGAAGTCGAAGCGCGTGCAGAGCGTCGGATCGCGCCGTTCCCAGCTCTCGCGCAACGGGTCCCAGCCGGCCTCGGGGATGCCGAGGGACGACAGGATCTCGTCGTCGCGGCTCGCCCGTTCCATGACCGCGAGGCAGAGGCTCCAGACCGCCTCGATCGCGGGTCGGAGATCGCTCTCGATCTCCGCGACGTCGAACTGGAAGCAGGCCTCCTCGCACCAGTAGGCGCCGAGCGCCGTGGTGTGGTGGCGGAAGCCGAGGCGCGCGGCGAGCTGCCGCCACCCCGGCCGGGGCGCCACGGGAATGCGTCTCATGCCTCCACGGCCATCGGCACGAGATCGTCCTCGGTGCAGGTGTCGCCCAGCGCGCCGAAGCCGCCGCGCCGGATCGGGCCCTCGCATCGCCCGTCGGCGCCCGCGCCGGCCGCCGTTTCCGCGATGACGTGCGGCGGCGGGGTGCCGCGGACGAAGGCGGGATCGGCCATCAGCAGCAGCGCCACGCCCGCCGAGCGCATCATCGCCGGAGCCGATGCCTCGCCGCCCGCGTCAGTTCTCCCACCACCATTGCCACAGCTCGGTCTGCACGATCGGCTCGTTGGCGCCGTAGCCGCGCAGCCCGGCCGCGTAGACCCCGGTCTTCGCGAGCTGGAACAGGAAACCGTGCACCGCGTCCTCTGCGATCATGCGCTGCGCGTCGCCGTAGAGGGCGAAGAGGCGCTTCTCGTCGGTCTCGACGTCGATGCGCTTCATCAGCGCGTCGAGCGCCGCGTTCTGGTAGCCGTAGTAGTAGCTCTTGCCGCGCACGTAGTTGTCCATGTCGTAGGGTGAGGTGTGGGCGACGATGGTCATGTCGTAGTTGCGCTGCTTGTAGACCACGTCGAGCCACTGCGCCCATTCGATCGGCTCGATGCGCACGCGGATGCCGGCCTTGCCGAGCTGCGAGGCGACGATCTCCGCCCCGCGCCGGGCGTAGGAGAAGGGCGGCGGCTTCAGCGTCGCCTCGAAGCCGTCGGGCAGGCCCGCCTCGGCGAGCAGCGCCTTCGCCCTGGCGACGTCGTGCGGATAGCGGCCGGTCAGGTCGACATAGGCGGGGTGGTGCGGCGGGAAGTGGCTGCCGATCGGCGTGCCGTAGCCGAACATCGCGCCGTCGATGATCGCCTTGCGGTCGAGGGCGTGGCTGACGGCGCGGCGCACGCGCAGGTCGTCGAACGGCTTCCGTGCGTTGTTGAGCGCCAGGATGACCTCGCCCTCGGTGGTGCCGACCACCACCTTGAAGCGGGGGTCGCGCTGGAAGCGCGACAGGCTCTCGGGTGCGGCGATGACCGGGGTCGCGTCGACGTCCCCCGCCAGCATCGCCGCGACCTGCGCCGAGGCGTCGGGGATGAACTTGAAGACCGCCTCGCGCATCCGGATGCGCGCGGCGTTGCGATGCTCGGGATAACGCTCCAGCACCACCCGGTCGCCCTTGACCCATTCCTTGAAGCGGAACGGCCCGCTGCCGACCGGCCTGGTGCGGTTCTGCTCGACCGTCTCCATGGCGAGGATCGAGGCGTCGCCGGCGGCCATCGAGAAGAGGAAGATGCTGTTCGGCTGCTTGAGGCGGATGACGACGGTGCGCGCATCGGGCGTCTCCACCGCCTCGATCGGCTGGAAGATCTTCTTCGACGGGTTGACGCTGTCGGGCGCCATGGCGCGCGCGAAGGTGAGGCGGACGTCGTCGGAGGTCAGGGCGCGGCCGTTGTGGAAGGTCGCCTTCGCCGGCAGGCGGAACGTCACGGACCTGCCGTCGGGCGCCACCGTCCAGCTCTCGGCGAGGCCGGGCGTGACGCCGCCATTGTCGTCGATCAGCGTCAGGCTCTCGAAGACGTTGCCCGACACGATGCTGTCGATCGCGGCGGCCGCGTTGATCGTCGGATCGAGCACCGGCGGTTCGGCCTGCATGCCGATCACCACACGGTCCTTCGCCGACGCGAGGCCCGCGCCGAGGACGAGGAGCGCAGCGCCGGCGACGACGGTACGGATGCCCATGGATTCAACCTCTGCCGGAAGGGATCGAACGAAGGCTATCACGCCAGCACGACCGCCCGCGTGACAAGCGCCTTCGCACGGCGCTAAGGGGAGGGCGGCCATGCGCTTCTTCTTCTACGGCACGCTGCTCGACGCCGACCTCCGCCGCGCCGTCTGCGGCACCGCGGCCGACGGCTGGGCGAGCGTGCCGGCGGCGCTGGCCGACCATCGCGGCGGACGCAGCGCCGGCCTCGCCTATCCGTTCCTGCTGCCGGCGCCGGGCGAGAGCGTCGAGGGGCTGGTGGTCGACGGCATCGATGCCGAAGCCGCCGCGCTGCTGACCCTCTACGAGGGCGAGGGGTATCGCTGCGAGCGGTGCCG
>JADZBA010000387.1 GCA_020852355.1 Alphaproteobacteria bacterium | reverse complement strand
GCCCTGGCCGCGGGGCCGGGCTTCCGGTTCGTGCCGCGCCCCGGCGGCGCCTCGGCGATCGCCGAGATCCGGCTGCTGGAGCAGGACATCGGCCGGCTGTCCGAGGCGCTCGATCGCGAAGCGGCGGAGGCATCGCTGATGCGCCGGCGGCTGGAGACCATCGCCGAGCACACGCCGATCATCGTCTACATCCTCGACCTCGGCGACGGCGGCGCGACGCCGTCCTTCGTCACCCATTCGGTCGAGCGTATCCTGGGATACCCGCGGGCCGAAGCGCTCACCTGGGAGTGGTGGGCGCTCAACCTCCACCCCGAGGACACCCCCTCGATCATGGCGGAGCTGCGGCAGGTCGCCGAGACCGGCGGCTTCTCGGCCGAGTTCCGCCTGAGGGGCAAGGACGGCGCCTATCGCTGGCTCTACGACGAGATCCGCGTGATCGACGATCCCGACGGCCGGGCGCGCGAGGCGGTCGGCGTCATGATCGACGTCACGAAGCGCAAGCAGAGCGAGACCCGGCTGATCGAGACGGCCAACCTCGTCTCGCTCGGCGAGATGTCGGCGGCGGTGGCCCACGAGCTGACCCAGCCGCTGCATGTCATCGGGCTGGCGGCCGAAAATCTCATGGAGCAGGTCGCCACGACGGCCGTCGTATCGGAGCGCGCGGTGATCAAGCTGCGCGACATCGTCGAGCAGACCCACCGTGCCGCCGGGATCGTGCACCGCATGCGCCAGCTCGGACGGCGCGAGGCATCCCCCCCGACGCGGATCCGCGTGCGCGAGGCGATCGAGAACGCGCTGCGGCCGCTGCATGCCGATCTCCGGGCCTTCGGCATTGCGCTCGAGGTCGCCGGCGACGGGCTGGACACCCACGTTCTGGGCCAGCCCGGCCATGTCGAACAGGTCATCATCAACCTCGTCATGAACGGCCGCGACGCGATCTACCAGCGCCATGCCGAGGGCAAGCCCACCCCCGACGGCGGCGACCGGATCGAGGTCCTGGTGAGCCAACGCCCGGCGGAGCGCCGGGTGTCCCTGCGTGTCCGCGACACCGGCACCGGCCTCGACCCGACCATCCTGCGACGCGCCTTCGAGCCGTTCTTCACCACCAAGGAGGTCGGGAAGGGCCTCGGCCTCGGCCTTGCCATCGTCCATGGCACCGTCCGCGACCTCGGCGGGATCATCGAGGCGCGCAACTGGCAGCACGGAGCCGAGTTCGAGGTGCTGCTGCCGGTGGTCGCCGACGCGGCCCCCGCACGGGCGGCGTCGGCCTGACGTCCGGCGCACACGCGTCGAATCGCCCTCACCCGCCGATTGCCGTGACGGGGTGCGGTCCGCTATGACCGGCGGGCCGATCGGCCACGGGGCGGAGCGGCGCCGATCCGAACATCCAATGAGGCATCCGCGGTGACGGTCGACCGCAGTTCCCACCTGAAGCGGCTCGAGGACGAGAGCATCCACATCATGCGCGAGGTCGCCGCGGAGTTCCGCAAGCCGGTCATGCTCTATTCGATCGGCAAGGACTCCTCGGTGATGCTCCACCTCGCGCTCAAGGCGTTCCACCCGGGCAAGCCACCCTTCCCGCTGCTCCATGTCGACACGAAGTGGAAGTTCCGCGAGATGATCCGCTTTCGCGACGAGACGGCGCGGCGGCTCGGCCTGGAGCTGATCGTCCACACCAATCCCGACGGGCTGGCCCGCAACATCAACCCGTTCGAGCACGGGTCGTCGTACTACACCCATGTGATGAAGACCGAGGCGCTGAAGCAGGCGCTGACGCAGCACGGCTTCGATGCGGCCTTCGGCGGCGCCCGGCGCGACGAGGAGGCGAGCCGCGCCAAGGAGCGGGTGTTCTCGTTCCGCACGGCGAGCCACGGCTGGGACCCGAAGAACCAGCGGCCGGAACTCTGGCACCTCTACAACACGCGCGTGGCACCCGGCGAATCCATCCGTGTCTTCCCGCTGTCGAACTGGACCGAGCTCGACGTCTGGGAATACATCCTGGCCGAGAACATCCCCATCGTGCCGCTCTACTTCGCGGCACCGCGCCCCGTCGTCGAGCGCGACGGCATGCTGCTGATGGTCGACGACGACCGCCTGCCGCTGCACCCCGGCGAGAGCGCGCAGGAGCGCCTGGTGCGCTTCCGCACGCTCGGCTGCTACCCGCTCACCGCCGCCACCGAATCGGCCGCGGCGACGCTGGCGGAGATCGTGCGCGAGCTGATGGGCGCGCGGCGCTCCGAACGCGCCGGGCGGCTCATCGATCACGACGAGGCCGCGTCGATGGAGCGCAAGAAGCGCGAGGGCTACTTCTGATGGACGACGCGACGATCCAGGCCGGCGGCGCATTGCTGCGCTTCCTCACCTGCGGTTCGGTCGACGACGGCAAGTCGACCCTGATCGGACGGCTGCTCTACGAGACGCGGGTCGTGCTCGACGACCAGCTCGCGGCTCTGGAGCGCGCCAGCCGCCGCCACGGCACGACCGGCGAGGACATTGACCTCGCCCTGCTGGTCGACGGGCTGGAGGCCGAGCGCGAGCAGGGCATCACCATCGATGTCGCCTACCGCTATTTCGCGACGCCGCGCCGGCGCTTCATCGTCGCCGACACGCCGGGGCACGAGCAATACACCCGCAACATGGCGACCGGCGCCTCGACGTCCGACCTCGCGGTGCTCCTGGTCGACGCCCGGAAGGGCATCCTCGCGCAGACCCGCCGCCACGCGTTCATCGTGCACCTGCTCGGCATCCGTCACGTCGTCCTCGCGGTCAACAAGATCGACCTTGTCGACTTCGACGCCGCCCACTTCGCCGCCATCGCCGCTGACTTCGCTGTCTTCGCCCGCGATCTCCGCTTCACCGACGTGACCGCGGTGCCGCTGTCGGCGCGCTACGGCGACAACGTCACCGTGTCCAGCGAGCGCACGCCCTGGTACTCCGGCCCGACGTTGCTCGGACATCTGGAGGACGTGCGGGTCGAAGATCCCGCGGAACGGCCGTTCCGCATGCCGGTGCAGTGGGTCAATCGCCCGAATGCCGACTTCCGCGGCCTCTCCGGCACCGTGGCCGGAGGCACCGTGCGCCCGGGCGATGCGGTCGTCGTCGCCGCGTCGGGACAGACCACCCGTATCGGCCGCGTCGTCACCGCCGACGGCGACCTCGATGCGGCCGGCGCCGGCGCGGCCGTCACCCTGACCTTCACCGAGGAGATCGACGCCTCGCGCGGCGACGTCATCGCCGCGGCCGACGCCCGGCCCGAGGTCACCGACCAGTTCGCGGCCCACCTCGTGTGGATGAGCGACGTCGCGCTGTTTCCGGGTCGTCCGTACCTGCTGAAGGCCGGAACGCGCACCGTCACCGCCACGGTGACCGAGATCAAGCACCGGGTCGACGTCGACAGCCTGAACCATCTCGCCGCCAAGGAGCTGCATCTCAACGAGATCGGCTTCTGCAACCTGTCCCTGGCCGCGCCGATCGCCTTCGATCCCTATGAGGCGAACCGCGAGACCGGTGCCTTCATCCTCATCGACCGGCTGACCAACGCCACGCTGGGCGCCGGCATGATCGCCTTCGGCCTGCGGCGCGCCACCAACATCCACTGGCAGGCCCTCGACGTCACCAAGCGCGCGCGTGCGGCGCTCAAGGGCCAGAAGCCGGCGGTCCTCTGGTTCACCGGCCTGTCGGGGTCGGGCAAGTCGACGATCGCCAACATCGTCGAGCGCAAGCTTCTCGCCGAAGGGCGGCACACCTACGTGCTGGACGGCGACAACGTGCGGCACGGCCTCAATCGCGACCTCGGCTTCACCGAGGCCGACCGGATAGAGAACATCCGCCGGGTCGCCGAGACCGCGAAGCTGTTCGTCGAGGCCGGGCTGATCGTGCTGGTGTCGTTCATCTCGCCCTTCCGGGCGGAGCGGCGCATGGCCCGTGACCTGGTCGAGGACGGCGAGTTCCTGGAGATCTTCGTCGACACGCCCATCGCCGAATGCCGCCGGCGCGACCCCAAGGGCCTCTACGCCAAGGCCGACCAGGGCCGCATCAAGAACTTCACGGGCATCGACAGCCCTTACGAGGCGCCCGAGAACCCCGAGCTGCGGCTGGACACCACGACCGGCACGGCGGAGGAGCTGGCCGAGACGATCATCCGCAGCCTGCACGCCCGCGGCATCGTCGGCTGAGGCGGAACGCGGCGCTCAGCGGTTGATGCGGCTGAGGCACCAGATGCCGAGGGCATCGTCGGGCGTCGCGGGCATGCGGTCGCGACAGTCGGCATCGGCCTCGGCCGCGAGGGCGTCGAAGCCCGCGCGGATCGCGTCGTCGCTCGACTGCTCCAGCTTCTTGCGGAAGGGGATCCCCGCGTCCTTCCAGTAGCAGCCGCGGATGATGGCCGGGTAAGGAAACGCGGAGGCGAGGCCGACGACGTCGTAGCCGACGCGGAAATGCTCGTGCACCTGCCAGGCGTGGGCGCGCTTCTTCTCGTCCTGGTTCGACGCCGCGTCGGCGAAGGGCACGAGGCAGAAGACGTACTTGTCGGCATGCTCCAGCATGCGGCCGGCCGCCAGCGCATCGTCCTCGATATGCTCCAGCACCTCGACCGAGTAGACCAGATCGAAGCGCCGCTTCGGCGTCGGGGCGGTGATGATGTTGAGGAGGTCGAACGACACGTTGGCGAGCTGGAAGGTCTCCTTGATCTCCTTCGCCTTGGCGATGCTGTGGGTCGCCCCTTCGTAGTCGGTCACATGGAACTCGACCTCCGGGAACTCGACCGCGAGCGTCACCTCCGCGAGGCCCGTTCCGGCGCCGACGACGAGCACCGAGCGGCAATCATCGAGCGCCAGCAGCGCCTCGCGGGCGTGCAGGTAGCGCAGGTAGCGCCACGACCGCTTGAGCATCAGGTTCACGCGCAGGTTCCGTAGCAGCCGGGCGCGGTCGTAGCTCTTGGCGGGCACCGTCTCGACCCCCGTCATCCTCCCTCTCCTCGTACATGGGCACGGCGTTCGCCGCGCCGCGCGCTCGTGCCGGTCACGACGCTACGATCGTCGCCAGCCGGTCGATATCCACGGTCCATTCCACCCCATGCGGATCGCTGACCGCCTCCGACGGGAAGGAATGGAGCGCGTAGTCCAGCTCGAAGAGCTGGGCCAGACGCGCATAGCACGCATTGACGTAGGCCGAGGGGGTCAGCTCGTCCAGCCGCATGCCCCGGGGGCTGAACATCAGGTTCGACAATGCCGCCCCATGCGGTGCGATGATCCGGTCCGCCCCCATGAAGAGTCGCGCCTGCTCAGCGATCGACTTGCCGGTCATGCTGACCGTCTCGTAGCCGTGCTGCGCCAAGTAGCGCGACACCGCATCCTCGTTGGAGATCCGACGCTTGCGCGAGTCGGCGCGCGACACGTAGAGCTTGCGCGGGGTCTCTGGGCCCTTGCCTTCCCGGACGATCGACCAGGCGATGCGGGCCGCATAGGCGCGCAACATCGGGCTGGGTTCGGTCCAGTCCTGGTAGGCCGCATCGGTGACCAGCAGTTCGGGCACCGACAGCACCGCGTTCTTGTGCAGGTACGCGACCCGGGCGGGCGGTATCCCCAGCATCGGCAGCAGCGCCCGGTAGGGCTCCGGCAGGCCCGGCAGCACGAACTTCGTGTGCGCATTCTCCCGGCAGGACGCCACCAGGAACGCGGCGTACCCGGCCTGGACCAGCCAGTGGAAATAGTTGCGCCAGCCAGCGTTGAACGCCACCACGACGTCGGCTCCGACGAGCGGCTCGGGTGTGCGGTTCGCCCGCGCCGGCGGCGTCAGCTCCTCGGGATGGCGGACGAGGTACGTCGTGAACGCCAGCCGCTCGCCCGAACTCTCGAACACGACCCCGGTGCCCATCCGCACCATGGCGTTGGGCAGGCGATAGAGGCTCAGCTCCGGCTGCGGCTCGATCGTCGGCCGCAGGACCGCCCCGCGCCCATCGGTGCCCGGCCCGTCGATGGCCACCGGGCCGACGGCGATCGGCGCCTGGCGGACCAGCACCGTCCGCGTTCCGGTGCCCGCCGGCTCGACGCGGCGTTCGGGCAATAGCGCGGCCTGCGGCGGCGGAACGGCCGCATCGACGACGGGCAAGACCGGCGCGGCCACCGGCACCGGCCCGGCGACGGCCTTCGTCCTCGACCCCGACCGCCCACCCTCCCGCGCGAAAATCGCGGTGATCAGCGTGTAGGCGACGATCCGATAGCCGTGCCGCGCCAACGTCTCGTGCGTCGGATGGCGCAGCACGCTCTCGAAGTCGGGCGCATGAATCTCGATGGCGACGACCCGCGGCTGATAGCGGTCGATACTGAAGCCGCGCAGCACCCGGGCCTCGGCCCCCTCGACGTCGATATTGAGGAAGTCGATGGGCTCGGCCCGGCCGGACGATTCCAGAATCGAATCGAGCGTCCGCACGGGAACCCTCTCCTTGACGAAGTCCGCGCCGAACCGCCGCTGCCACTTCACCGCCTGGTCGTAGTCGATGGTGTTCGTCGATGCCGGAGCGCCCTCGGCGAAGAAGTACGCCTCCAGTTCGCCGTTCTCGTCGCCCACGGCGGCCCGCACGTTGATGTCCTTGGGCCGCGCCTTCTGGAAGAGCGCGATTGTGTGCGGCGAGATGTCGATGTTTATCCCGCTCCAGCCGTTCTCGCGCAGCAGGGCGGTGTTCGAATACTTCATGGGATGGTAGGCGCCGACATCCACGTAGAATCCGTCCCGCCGCTCCTTGAACAGATGGGCGAGCACACGGTCCTCGCCGAGCTGGGCATAGCTGTTCGCACTGAACATGGCTCGGGTCCCTTCCCCGCTCACGCCTTCAGCGTCACGACGCGCGGCGCAAGCATCTTGAAGCAGACCTCGAAGAGGTCGACGGCGGCGGACTTGGCGAAGACGGCGATAATCGTCTCGAACACCCGCTGCGCACCATCGAAGCGGATGAACTCCTTGGTCCCGTGCAGCGTCGGGTCGTAGGTTCCCTGGTTTCGCTTCGCCGACAAGGGCAGCAGGGTCCGATTGAATGAGTCGGCGACCTGGCCGGTCTCGAGCACGGCGTGCCGCGTCGGCTGGAGACGCTCGGCGAACAGCCGAAAGTCGGCGGTCCGGTGATGCCAGGTGTGCCCGGACCAGTCGGCCCAATAGCGCTTGTAGCCGAGCGAGCGCAGGTAGGGCTCGTGGTCGAAGTTCGGGCCCGTCACAACCACGAAGTCGCGCACGCAGCGCCATACCCCCGAGACGCAGTCGAAGGCGTAGTCGCGGTCGGGCAGGTGCTCGAGGATGTTGCTCAGGACGGCATAGCGGAAATGGCTCTCCGGGAAAGGCAGCTGCCGTGCGTCGGCCACCACCGCGTCGAAGCCCTTCGCGCGCGCCGACGCGACCTTGGCCGGCGATACGTCGATGCCGAGGCCGTGCCCGCCGAAGGCGCCGCTCGCCCATCGGATCGACCCGCCGTTCGAGCAGCCGACGTCGAGAAAATCCACAGCTGCCGCCTCCTAGTATCCGAGCGCCCGCAGCTCGGAGATGGCCGCCCGCGCCGGCGTGTAGCCCGCCACCGCCTCCAGCCCTGCGAACCGCATGGCGCGCAGCTCGATCTCGCTGAGATCGAGCGCGGCCTCGGTCGCGTCCAGCACCGCCCCTTCGTTCGTCGTATCCGCGAGAAACGAGTTCGTGCCGTGCTCGATGAAGTCCGACGCGCCGCCGACCAGCGGCGCCAGCGCGACGGCGCCGCAGGCCATCGCCTCGGCCGCGGTCCGGCCGAAGGCCTGATAGTCCGAGAGGTCGAGGAAGAAGTCCGTCTGGCGCAGGAGATCCGCGACCCCCGCCTGCGGCAGCTCGCCGGCCAGGACGACGCTGTCGCCGACGTCGATGCCGCTGCCCTTGAGCTCGTCGGCATCGGCACCGAAGGCGACGACCTTCAGGTCGGCGCCGTGCTTCTCCGCCAGCCGGGTCAGGACGCGCGCCGTCCGTCGCGGCGCCCGGCGCGGCGTGCTGGGCCGCACCATGCCGCACACCGTGCGACGCGTGCCGCGCGTCCCGCCCGGGCGGTAGAGCGTGCCGTCGATGCTCGGCACCACCTGCTTGACCGGCAACCCGTGTATGGCGCCGACGATGTCGCGCAGCCAGCTCGTCTTGGCGAAATAGGTGCACGCGGACAGCACCCCGAAGGATGCCAGCGCGACGTTCCATGCCTCGCTGCCGACCTCGTAGAACAGCGGCTCGTAGTCCTGGACGTAGTAGGCCGTGCGGCCGGCGAACTTCGCCCCGGGCAGAGCCTCGGCCAGCGAATGGACCGACGTGTTGGTGGTGGCCACCACCGTCTCGCATCCGGCGATCCGCTCGCCGAGATCCTTCGGGCCGGTGAAGACCTGGCATGCCTTGTCGAGCCAGTCGAAGCGCGCATAGGTGCGGCGGAAGGCGCCGTAGTTCTTCTCGTTCACCAGGATGCCGGCCTCGACGCCCAGCGCCCGCATCGCGCCGACCTCCTGGACGACGGAATGGGCGCCGCCGCCGCCGCCGCGCACCGGGAGGACGAAGGAGATCTCGGCCATGGCTAGCGCAGCTCCCGTTCGAGGCCGGCAAGGCGCTCGCGCAGCCGCGCCAGGACGGCATTGCGCTGCAACCGCTCCTCGAGCTGGGGGATGGAGAGGCCGAGATGCTTGTTGGCGATCTCCTGGTTGCCGGCCCGGCTCAGCGTCCGGCGCTGCTTGCCGCCGAAGCTGAGGCTCTTGCGGTGGTAGACGAAGCAGTCGTCGGCGACCACCAGCTTGAAGCCGGCCTTGGCCGCCCGCAGGCAGAGGTCGGTCTCCTCGCCGTAGCCGATCGGGAACGCGTCCTCGTCGTAGATGCCGCAGCGCTCGAACACGGTGCGCGCGATCAGCGTGCAGAAGCCGTTGAGCAGCGGCACTTCCGGATAGGCGCGCTCGCTCACCCTTTCCAGGGCCGACTGCACCCGCTCGGTGTCCGCGGGCGCCACGAAGGGGTTGCTCGTCCAGCCGCCGTCGGCGTCCTTCACCCGCGGGATCGACTGCCACGACGCGGCATTCGAGAGCGGCCCCGCCATGCCCACGTCCGGGCGCGAGCGCGCGGCGTCGAGCAGGCGGGCGAGCCAGCCGTGGCTCACGATGGTGTCGCTGTTCAGCACGACCACCCACTCGGCAGCGGTCAGCTTCACCGCCTCGTTGATCGACTTCGTGTAGCCGCGGTTGACCGTTCGGTCGAAGACGGCGATGCGCGGGTCGGTCGCCGCGAATTCGCGCAGCAGCCGGGTGGTGTGGGCGCGGCTGCCGTCGTTGACGACGAGCACCTGGAAGGGCGTCGTCGTCGCACGCACGACCGACTGCAGGCACTCCCGTACGGCGGCGTCACCGTTGAACACCGGCACGATGATCTGCACGAATGGATAGGCTGCCCCCTCCGTGGTGCCGACCGGAGCCTGGGCGGCGACGCCGTCGCCGGTCGCCGCGGCGGCACCCCACAGCCGGTCGAACTGCTCCGCCCGGCCCGCGGCCGCCGCGAGCTGGCGGCATGCCTCGATGGTACCTTCGAGGCGCCGATCCTCGAAGCCGATGAAGCCCTGAGCCGGCGGTACCACGGGCGCCGACATGCGCGCCGGCATCAGGCGGATCGTGCGCGCGCGGTCGACCTGCACGCCGAGGAAGAGCACCCGTGCGCGCAGCAGCGCCTCCTCCTCGCCGTTGAGCTCGATGCGGAACGGGATCAGGCCGGGGAGCCGGTGAGCGCGGCCGCGCGCGATGCGCCGCACGCGCTCGAAGCCGTCCTTGCCCTGCTTGACCAGGGCGATCTCGACGGGACGATGGATGAAGGGCTCGTCGGCCTCGCCGAGCGATACCTCGATCGTCAGCTCCGCCCCACCCTTGAGCAGAAGGCCGGCGGAGTCCGCGATGCGGTGCAGGACCGTCATGCGTACCGGCGCGTCGGCCTCCACGCGCACGCCGAAATAGGTGCTCTCCCCCGCCCCGCCCGAACGCGGCCCGTCGGCCGTGAAGGACAGCGCACGCGCGGCATCGGCGGATTGCACCCACAGGCCGGGGGCGATCTCCGCCTGGCCCGCCGCCACGGCGCCGACGAGGCCGCCCGGCCACAGCGTCAGGTTGCCGTTGACGAACAGCGACGGCACGACGGCCGTGCGCGCCTCCGGCACGGCGAGCGATACCTTGCGCGGCGATCCCGGCAGCTCCATCCCGGCATCGAGATGGACGATGCGGATCTCCTTCTCCGCGCCGTCGAGCAAGGCGTCGGGGACACGCCACTGGAAGGCGTAGCAGCCATGGCCGATGCCGGCCGCCGCGAGATCGGCGCGGAAGCCCTGGGGCTCGATCGTGGTGATCTGGTCGCCGTCGATCTGGATGGCGATCCGGCATGGCCGGTTGCGATCGGCCTCGCTCCATGCCCAGCCGGTGACGAGGCGACCGTCGACGACGGCGTCGAAGGATCCGATCGGCAGGCCGCTGGCCGACGCCGCCGCTGGTCGTCCGCCGCGCGGCGCGTGCTGGACCACCGTCGCCCCGTCACCGCCCCGTGCCGCGGGCTTGGTTCCCTCGGGGCCGCTGCGCGACGGCAGACGAAGGCCCGTCATGCGCCCACGGCTCCGGCCGTCCGCGCCGGCGCGCCGTCGCGCTCGTGCTCGCGATCCCAGAGATAGAGCAGCCGGCCCGTCGCGGCCCGTTTGACCGCCGCCTCGAAGCGCGTCTTGTCCTTGCGGCCGATGATGACGCGCAGCGAGCGGTGAACGTCCGGACCGCCCCCCATCGGGTGTTCGCCCGCCGCCTGCCCCAGCGGCACCGCGTCCGCCTTTCCGAACCCGAACACGGCGAGGCCGCTCAGGCTGAGACCGCTCCAGTTGCGCTGGACGAACAGCGCGTAGTCGGCCGTGGTCGGCTTGAAGCGCAGGGACTTCGCGAAGCTGGCCTCGATGTACCAGCCCTCGCGGATGAGCTGCGCGTCCTCGTCGAAGCACGGGTGCTGGATGATCGCGTAGTTGCGGGCCGCCCGGATCACGTTCACAAGCCCGGCCTCGAACTCGTCCCGACCGCCCAGCGTCGGCGCCACGTCGATGAGAAATGACGCGGTGGCGATGTTGCGCTCGGAGAAGTCGAGGATATCGGCAATCTCCGCCTCGTAGCCCCGGGCACGGCACGTTTCGACCGCCGCCTCCGCCCGGTCGACGCCCATGCATCGCCCCGGCTGCAGGGTAGCGGCGAAGGCCAGCGATCTGCCCGACCCGCAGCCGAAATCGATCACCTCCAACGGCATCGACGACATGCTCACCGGCTTTCTGTCACGCGCACGGCTCGTCTTCGTCAGCATCTGCACACCGTTCCATCCGAGGAGCGACAAGTCCCCGAGCGTATTCTCCCGAGCCAGCGGCGGACGGCCGTGCGGCCGCCGGCCTGCCGTTTGTTCCACGCGCTTCCGCTGCCTCGCTGCGAAGTATATCGGCGGGACATTGCCGGTCGCGGGATCGAAGGCGCCGATTTGCACGGCGTCTTGGCGCGTCGCCGGCGGATGCGCGCCGATGCGCCTCACATTGGTTGGAGAACGGGCGCGCACTCGCGCCGACATCGGGCACGTTGCATCACCCCGGCGCGGTCGGCGGCCGAAGCGGCCGCGGATCTGCCGTACCAGCCGGGGAACCACCCGATCCGAACGCGATTGCCCTGATCGCGCTCGCCCGCTCCCCTAATCTCATCGGGCATTCAGCGGGAGGAATCGTGCGCGTCCTTCATCTCGTCCACAATCATCCCTCCCTGCACGCCGGCGGCACCGAGATCTTCGCCCACGAGCTGTTCGCGGCCATGCGCGCGACGGGCGACGTGCCGTCGCTGTTCGTCGCCGCGGTCGACGATCTGCACCGTCAGCCGCATCCCGGGACGCGGCTGCAGTCGGCGGGTGCCGGAGAGGACGAGTTGCTGCTCTGGGCGGGACATTTCGACCGCTTCCAGCTCAACCAGACGGACACCGAGGGGACCCTGTTCGAGCTGGGCGAACTGGTGGAGTCGTTCGCGCCCGACGTGATCCATCTCCACCACCTGCTGCTGCTCGGCGCCAACACCATCGCGTTCCTGCGCCGCGTCCGGCCGTCGGCACGCCTGGTCCTGACGCTGCACGACTACTATCCGCTGTGCCATCGCGACGGCGTCATGCTGCGCCATCCCGGCAACGAGCGCTGCGACACCCCGACGCCGAACCGCTGCAACCAGTGCTTCCCGGAGATCTCTCCGGCGCGCTTCCGCATCCGCGAGCTCATGCTGAAGGCGCATCTCGCGGGCATCGATCGTTTCGTGGCGCCGAGCCGCTTCCTGCGCGACCGCTACGTCGCATGGGGGCTGCCGGCCGACCGCATGGTCGTCCTGGGCAACGGCCGGGCGCTGCCGCCCGCGGCCGAGCCTCGCGCCGAGACCGCCGGCAAGGGGCGCAACCGCTTCGCGATCCTCGGCAATCTCAGCCCCTACAAGGGCACCGACGTCGCGTTGGCCGCCGCCCGTCGGCTCGCCGCCGGCGGCGTCGACTTCACCCTCGACGTCTTCGGCAGCCCGCGCTACCAAGCCGACGCTTTCGTCGCGCGGCTGCAGGACGATGTCGCCGCCCTCGACGGCAGGGCGCGGCTGCACGGCGTCTACCGCCCTGCCGAGGTGCCGGCGCTGCTGGCCGAGGTTGACTGGGTGGTCGTGCCGTCGATCTGGTGGGAGAACGCGCCGCTCGTCGTCGAGGAGGCCTTCCACCATCGCCGTCCCGTCATCTGCAGCGCCATCGGCGGTCTCGCCGAGCGCGTGCGCGACGGCGTCGACGGGCTGCATTTCCGTCCGGGCGATCCGGTCGCGCTGGCCGACGTCATGATGCGGGCGGCGAGCGAGCCCCTGCTATGGGACCGGCTGGCCGGCGCGATCCGCCCCGTGCGCTCGATCGACGCGGTGCTGAAGGATCATCTCGCTCTCTACCGGGCGCTGCTCGGGATCGACACCCCGGTCGCGCGCCCGGAGCGCCGCCGTCGCGCCGCCGCGGGCTGACCCGCGGCCGCCCGCTCAGCCGAGCAGCGGATACAGCAGGTCGTGGAAGAGGCGGGGCGCGCTCGCGGCGAGGATGGCCAGGCCGGATGCCGCGATCGCGAACATGGCGAGCGCGATCGGCAGGATCGGCGGCCGCGGCCGCGGCGCTGGACCCTCCCCGAACCCCCGCAGCCGCTCGTCGAGACGCAGCAGGAAGGCGTCGTTGTCGGCGAACGCCTTCTCGACCTGCTGCAGGCGTCGCGCCAGCTCGTCGGTCTCCGCGCGCACCGCGTCGGCAGCCGCCGCGGCCGCGGCCGCGCGTTCGTCGTCCCGACGCAGGCTGCCCTCGGCCAGCATCCGCTCGATCGCGGCGACGGCGTCCCTGACCTCGCGCTGCTCCTTGCCGGCGGCGGCGAGCGCGGCGGCGACCCGCTCGTGGTCCCCCTCCAGGGCGGCGAGGCGCGCCACCAGGCGCCCGTCCTCCTCTGGCGCGGCGGCGGCCCAGGTCCGCACCAGCGGGATGCGGGTTCCATGGAAATAGACGCCGATCGCGGTCGGCGGCACCGTGCGGGCGGCCGGCGGCAGGGCGAACGAGAAGGCGTGCCGGCCGTCACCGAAGCCGGCGGCGGCGAGGTCTTTGCGATAGGTGTCGGCCGTCACCGATCCCAGCGGCTGGTCGCCGAGATAGACGTCGATGACGATCCGTGCGCCGGGCGTCGCCTCGTTGCGCGCCCAGCCGCGCACATGACCGCCGTCGATCTCGTCGACGTGGCCGACGTACCGGGGCGGCAGGACGTGCACGTTGTCGCGCGTTTCCTCGACCGTCGGGACGCTCTCGGCCATCGTCCTCAATCCTCCCTGAAGGCGCGTCGCATGCCGTTGGTCACCGGCGACAGGAGATAGTCGAGCGCCGTCCGCCGGCCGGTCACGATGTAGGCGTCGACGGGCATGCCCGGATAGAGCTCGACGCCGACCAGCCGCCCGAGTTCCTCGGGATCGACCCTGATGCGCGCGACGTAGTAGCCCTCGCCCGTGCGCTGATCGGTCAGCAGGTCGGCCGAGATGTTGATCACCGTGCCGGCGAGGCGCGGCACGACGCGGCGCTTGTAGGAGACGAGCGACAGGTCGGCGCGCTGGCCGGCATGCACCACGTCGATGTCCGTGGGCCGGACATGGGCGTCGACCACCAGCATGTCTTCCTGCGGCACGATGTCCATGATCGCCTCCCCGCCCTTGATCACCCCGCCGGGAGTGAAGGCCTGGAGGGCGACGACCGTGCCGGTCTGCGGCGACAGCACGACCATCCGGCGCAGCAGGTCCGCGGCCGCCACGACCCGCTCCTGGACGTCGGGGATCTCCTTCTGGAGAGCCTCGATCTGGCCGACGATGTCGGTGCGGCGGGTGTTGCGCAGGTCGACGATCTGCAGCTCGGCCTGGCTGATCTGCTGGCGCGCCGCAGCGGCACTGCCCTGGAGCTTGCCGCGCTGGCCGACGAGATCGGCATTGGCGCGCTGCAGGGCCAGCAGCCGCGGCTTGCGCTCGAGGCCGCGGGTCACGAGATCCTGGATGCTGCGCGTCTCCTCGGCGATGTAGCGGATCTGCTCGACGATCCCCCGCTCCTGCGCGCCCATCGCCTGGATCTCCTCCCGGGTCTGCGCGATCTTGCGCTCCAGGATCGAGATCTGGCCCTGGTGGGATTCCCGGCGCGCCTCGAAGATGCTGCGCTGCCCGGCGATGATCTGGGCGATCTCGGGCTCCTCGGCCCGCCTGGCCAGCTCGGGCGCCAGCGCCATCTGCGGCTGATCGCCCAGCTCCGACTGGAGGCGGGCGAGGCGCGCCTGGGCGAGGCGGAGCTGGCTCAGCACGATCGCGTAGCTCGCGCGGGCCTGGGTGTCGTCCATCTCCAGGATGACCTGGCCGGCGCGCACCACGTCGCCCTCGCGCACCAGGATGCGCCTGACGATGCCGGGATCGAGGAGCTGCACCGTCTTGCGGTGGCTCTCCACGGTCACCGCGCCGGGCGCCACCGCGGCGCTGTCGAGCTCGGCGACCGCCGCCCAGCCGCCGAAGCCGCCGAAGCCGATCAGGATGGCGAGCAGGGCCAGCATCACCGGCCCGCGGATCGGCGGGCGCGCGTGGCCCAGCGCGAGCGGCCGGTCGGGCAGGCCGGCGCGACCGGGCAGTGCGGGGACGGCGGTCATGCCCGGCTCCGCGCCAGGGCGGGCGCGGTGCGGCCGACGATCTGGGCGACGCGCTGGTCGACGACGTTCTCGACGCGGACGGCGGCACCGTCCTTCATCTCCAGGATCTTGTCGGCGACCGAGAGGAGCGTGTTGCGGTGGGAGATGACGATGACGATCGCCCCGCCCGTGCGCGCCGCATCGATCGCCGCCAGCAACGCCTCGGAGCCGGCCTGGTCGAGGTTGGCGTCCGGCTCGTCGAGGACCAGCAGCCGCGGGTCGCCGAACAGCGCACGCGCGAGCCCGATGCGCTGCCGCTGGCCGCCGGTCAGGAGGAACCCGGGATCGGAGATCTCGGTGTCGTAGCCGTTCGGCAACCGGCCGATCAGCCCGTGCACGTCGGCGCGCCGGGCTGCGGCCACCACCGCCGCCGCCGGCGCGTCACCGAGGCGCGCGATGTTGTCGGCGATGGTCCCGTCGAACAGGGCCACCTGCTGCGGCAGGTAGCCCGCCATGCGCCCGAAGGCGGGCCGGCTCCACTGCCACACGTCGTGGCCGTCCAGGCGGATGGCACCGCTGTTGGGTTTCCACACACCCATGATGAGGCGCGCCAGCGTCGACTTGCCTGCGCCCGATGGCCCCTTGATCGCCAGCACCTCGCCCGGATGCACCGTCACGCTGACGCCACGTACCGTCGGGCGCGTCGCTCCCTGGGGAACGAAGACCACGCGGTCGATCTCCAGCGGGCCGCTCGGCACGGGAAGGTCGAGGCGCACCCGCGTGCGGCCCTCCTCCTCTTCCTCCAGCGCGCGCATGCGGCGCAGGGCCGCCCAGGCGGACAGCCACTGCTTCCATCCCTCGATGAGATGCTCGTATGGAGCCAGCGCCCGTCCCAGGACCATCATCGCGGCGAAGAGCGTGCCCGGCCCGACGACGCGCTCGATGATCAGCGCGGCGCCGATGGCGATCAGCAGCACCTGCAGCGACAGGCGGAGCGCGCGCGACGCGGCGGCGATCGATTCCGCCCGCAGATGGCCGCGCCGGGCGAGCAGGGCCGCCTCGCCGTTGGCCAGGCGCCAGCGCGCGACGATGCGGTCGACGATGCCCAGCGCCTCGACGATCTCGGCGTTGCGCACGGCGGCGCCGATATGCTGATGGGCGCGCACCGACGCGTCGCTGGCGGCGACCAGGCTCCGGTGCGACACGATCTCGTTGACGATGCCGAGGCCGGCCAGCATCACCGCCCCGCCCAGCCCGATCAGGCCGTAGGCGGGGTGCAGCAGGAACAGCACCAGGAAGAACAACGGCGTCCACAGCATCTCCATCGCCGTGGGCACCGATCGGCCGGCGAGGAACCCGCGCAGCTCGTTGGCGTCGCGCAGGCTCTGCGACGACGCCGAGCCGTCGCGCAGCGTGCGCGCGACGGTGGCCGGAATGGCGATCTCGCCCAGCTTCTCGCCGAGCCATTCGCCCAGCCGCTGATGCACCATGCTGCGCGCGAAGTAGAGCACGCCGTGGATCGCGAGCATGCCCAGCACGATCACCGTCAGCCAGAGCAGGGTCGGCAGGCTGCGGCTCGACAGGACGCGATCGTAGATCTGCATCATGTAGATCGGCACGGCGAGCACGGAGAGCGTCAGAAACAGGCTGACCAGCAGCGACGCGAAGAGCGCCGGCCGGCAACGCGCCAGCATCCCGCTCAGGCCGACCGGATAGCCGTCCGTCGCCGTCCGCGTCCCGCCCGGCAGGGACATCACGCCACCAGCGGTACCGAGGGCTCGACCGGCTCGTCGGGACGCACCGGCGGCACCTCCGGGCGCCAGCCCTGGCGCGACGGCAGCCCCCAGCGCGCACGGTCCTCCATGAGGACCGCCATCACGCGATTCCAGCGCCGGCCGTGGAGCCAGCGATTGTAGTGCGCCGCGACGCCACGCTGGTAGCCGGGGTGGCGCTGGATGGAGTGGCGCTCCAGGTGATAGAGCACGGCGTCGGGCGCGTACCACAAGCGCAGCCCGGCGGCGCGCAGCCGCAGGCAGAGGTCGGAATCCTCGTAGTCGCCGATCACATAATCGGCCGAGAGGCCGCCCAGCCGCTCGAACGTCTGTGCCGCCAGCATCATGCAGGCGCCGGTCACGGCCGGGACCTCGCGCGCCAGGCGTGCCGCCGCGGTCGTCCTGGCATGACCCTTGAAGAAGTGCCGGTTCAGCCAGCGCCCGTCGACCCCCTGATCGAAATACATCCCGGCATGCTGGATCGTATCGTCGGGGAACAGCAGCATCGGGCCGACGGCCCCGACGCTCGGCAGCAGCGCGCCCCGCATCGAGGACAGCCATCCCGGCCCCGCCGGCAGGACGTCGGAATTGCAGAGCGCCAGCCACCTGCCCCGCGCGACGGCGGCCCCGGCGTTGACCGCCCCTGCGTAGCCGAGGTTGCGCCGGTTGACTACCAGAGTGGCCGCCAGCCCGTAGATCAGCTCCAACCCGTGGAGCGCACGCCGCAGCTCCTCCTCCTGTTCCGGGGAATCGAGCACCAGGACCAGCTCGGCACGGGCCATGTCGCGATCGGACGCGAACGCGGCGTACTGCGCCGGCAGCAGCTCCAGGCTGCGGTAGAGCGGCACGATGATCGACCAGTCCACGACATCGGGCGCCCGGCCGATGCGCTCGACTCGCG
>JADZBA010000386.1 GCA_020852355.1 Alphaproteobacteria bacterium | reverse complement strand
TACCGCAAGGTCGGCGAGGCCCTCGTCGCCGAATGGGAGAAGAAGGCCGGACCGGACGGCGCCGCGCTGATCAAGAAGTACCGACAGTGACCGTGGAAGGCCGGCCCGGGGCGCTCGCCGCCGGGCCGGCCGCCGAACGGTTCGCGACGATGCGACGCGTCCTCGACGCCCTCTACTGGGGGAGCGGCGCATTGGCCTGCGTCTTCATGGCCGGCATCGCCGTCATGATCCTGGCCCAGATCGGCGGCCGCATGACCGGCATCCTGGTGCCGTCGGCGGACGACCTCTCGGGCTACTCGATGGGCGCGTCGACATTCTTCGCGCTGGCCTATTCCCTGCGCCGCGGCGGCCATATCCGCGTGAGCCTGCTGCTGCAGCGCCTGCCGGCAGTCCCGCGCCGCTGGGCCGAGCTCTGGTGCCTGTCGGTCGCGACGGCGATGACCGGCTACGCGAGCTGGTGGTGCACCTTCATGGCGTGGGAATCCTACGAGCTGGGCGACGTCTCGGCCGGGGTCGTCGCTATCCCGCTGTGGATGCCGCAGCTCGCGATGTGCGCCGGGGTCACGCTGCTGTGCGTCGCCTTCGTCGACGACTTGGTTGCGGTGATCGCCGGGCGGACGCCGTCCTACGAGACGACCGACGCGACGCTGCTCGAGTCCGAGCATCTCGGCGACGTGTCCCATACGGAACCGGCACGCTGAGGGAGCGGACGGGTGGACCTTCTCGGAATCTCGGCCTTCCTCATCATCCTGCTGTTCGTTCTGCTCGGCAGCGGCATCTGGGTGGCGCTTTCCCTGCTCGGCACCGCGCTCGTGGCGATGGAGCTGTTCGCCGGCACCGAGACCGGCACGGTAATGGCCACGAAGATCTGGGATTCGACCACCGGCTGGACCCTCACCGCGTTGCCGCTGTTCATCTGGATGGGCGAGATCCTGTTCCGCACGCGGCTGTCGGAGGACATGTTCGAGGGGCTGGCGCCGTGGATGGCCCGGCTGCCGGGCCGGCTGCTGCACGTGAACATCATCGGCTGCGGCATCTTCGCCGCCGTGTCGGGCTCGTCGGCGGCCACGGCGGCGACCATCGGCAAGATGTCGCTGCCGGAGCTGAAGCGCCGCGGCTACGACGAGGGCCTCAGCATCGGCACGCTGGCGGGTTCCGGTACGCTCGGCCTGATGATCCCGCCCTCGATCATCATGATCGTCTATGGCGTCGCCGCGGACGTCTCCATCGGCAAGCTCTTCATCGCCGGCGTGCTGCCGGGGATCCTGCTGATCGCGCTCTTCATGGGCTACGTCGTCGTGTGGGCGCTGATGAATCCGTCACGTACGCCGCCCGCCGATTCCCACCCGACGTTCGCTGCGCGCCTTTGGGCGTCGCGCCGGCTCATCCCCGTCGTGCTGCTGATCATCGCGGTGATCGGCTCGATCTATGGCGGGGTCGCGACGCCGACGGAGGCCGCGGCGCTGGGCGTCGTCGGCGCCCTGGCGCTCTCGGCGGTGACCGGGACACTCTCCTTCCGCACCTTCGGCGACAGCCTGATGGGCGCGACCATCACCTCCTGCATGATCGCCTTCATCCTGGCGGGCGCCTCGGTCCTGACCATCGCCATGGGCTTCACCGGCGTACCGCGCGCGCTGGCCGGCGCCATCGCCGACCTCGGCCTGACGCCGTGGATGCTGCTGCTCGCGCTGACCGTCGTCTACGTCATCCTCGGCTGCTTCCTCGACGGCATCTCGATGGTGGTGCTGACCACGTCGGTCGTGCTGCCCATGGTGGAGGCGGCGCGGATCGACCTGCTGTGGTTCGGCATCTACATCGTGCTGGTCGTCGAGATGGCGCAGATCACGCCGCCCGTCGGCTTCAACCTGTTCGTCATCCAGGGGCTGACCGGCCACAACATCTTCCGCATCGCGGCGCACGCGCTGCCGTTCTTCCTGCTGCTCGTGGCGGCGGTCGTGCTGCTGTGGTTCTTCCCCGCGATCGCGACCTGGCTGCCCGAGCAGATGATCGCGCGGTGAGGCGGCGCCGCCTCAGCGGCGGCGCATGCCGAACTCGCGGGCCCGGCGCAGCCCTTCCTCGACCTGGTCGCGGGTCATCGTCGGGGTGATCGAGGCGAGCGCCTCGGCGGCCGTGCGGTCGCCCTTGGCGGCGGCGAGCGAGAACCACTTGTAGGCCTCGGCCATGTCCACCGGGACGCCGGTGCCCTCGGCGTAGAACGAGCCGATGCGGTATTGCGCGCGGGTCATGCCGCCCATGGCGAGCGGCATCCACTGGCCCATGGCGCAGCCGAAGTCGTTGTACTCGTAGCAGCGCAGGCCGGCGCCATAGTCGGCGCCGGCGGCCGGGCCGGCGAGCGCCAGCGTCGAGAGCATGAGGGCGAAGGTGCGCGTGCGCATGGGATTGCTCCTGTCGTTATTGCGCGGCCATCGGCACCGGCCTTCCCATCCCCGCGAGCCGCCGGTCGAGGCGGGCGAGGAGCGCTTCCAGCTCCTGCCGGTCGACCGCGTCGAGCGCGGGGCCGGGGGCACGGGCCCGGGCGCACGCTATAACGCCGTTGCGGCACAGCAGTTCCTTGCGCACGGCCAACCCGAAGCCGGGCTGCTGCTCGTGGCGCACCAGGGGGAGGTAGGCATCGTACAGGTCCTCGGCCGCTTCGGCGTCGCCGGCGAAGAACAGACGGCACGCCTCGACCAGCATTTCCGGCAGCCCGAAGCCGGTCATGCAGCCGTCGGCGCCACGCCGCAGCTCCTGCAGCAGGTAGAGTGCGCCGTTCGCGGTCAGGATGCTGACCCGCCGCCGTAGGCCGGCGTCCTCGTCGGCCCGCAGCCGGGTCAGCTTGCGCAGCCCCGGGCAATCCTCGTGCTTGAATACGACGATGCTCTCGAAGTCCTTGATCAGCCTGTCGATCGTCGCGACCGACATATACACCTGTGAGCTCGGCGGATAATCCTGCAGTACGATCGGAACATCCTCTCCGATCTCATTGATAAAGCTCTCATAGTATCCGTATACTTGATCCTCGGTGCGCAGGCCCAGGGCCGGCGACAGCATGATCCCGCCGGCGCCGAGGTCCATGACCGCCGCCGTCAGGCTGCCGGCGACGCGGTGGCCGGGCGCGCTGACCCCGACGACCACCGGGATCCGGCCGTCGACGCGCTGCAGGACGCGGCCGGTGAAGTCGATGCTCTCGTCCTGGGTCAGCTTGTTGGCCTCGCCCATGATCCCGAGGATGGTCAGCCCGTCGACGCCGCACGCCATGTAGTAGTCGACCATGCGGTCCGTCGATTCGAGGTCGAGGTCGCCGTTGTCGGTGAAGGGCGTCGGGGTGATGATCCACACGCCCCTGGCGTCGGCATCGATGAGGCGGGTCATGGCGTCACGCCGCCAGCGCGCGCTGGCTGAGGACCGGGGCGAACTGCGCCTGCTTCTCGAGCTTGCCGAGCAGTTCCGCCTCCTGCGCGGCGGACAGCCGCTTGTTGGGCGGCAGGATGTTGAGCCAGGCGGTATCGCCCGAGATGCGTGCCATGATCGTCTTGAGGCCGGCGATCGGCGGGTAGGCCTGGAGGGTGAGCCGGGTCTCCGTCAGCTCGGCCTGGAGCTGGTCGGCCTCGGCCCCGCGCCATGCCTGGTAGACCTTCTGGGCGAGCGGCCCGGTCACATTGGTGGTTGCCGAGATGCAGCCGACGCTGCCCGCGCGCAGGTTGGGCAGCAGGAATTGCTCGGAGCCGGAGAAGACGCCGAACCCGGGGAACGCCTCGATGAAGGAGCGGGTGTTCTCCCAGTTCCCGGAGCTGTCCTTGAGGCCGGCGATCGTCTCGCCCGGATAGGCCTTCTTCAACCGCTCGACCAGGGCCAGCGTGATCGGGATCACCGCCTGCTGGGGGAAGTGATAGAGGTACATGCGCAGCCGCGCGTCGCCGACCCGCTGCGCCACCTCGGAGAAGAAGGCGAAGAGCCCGTCCTCGTCGACGTTCTTGTAGTAGAACGGCGGCAGCAGCAGCACCCCGGCCGAGCCCGCCGCCAGCGCGGCTCGCGAGAGGCGCACCGCGTCGGCGAGCGCGCACGATCCGGTGCCGAAGATGGTGCGCTCGCCGGGCAGCCCGGCTGCCGCCGAGGCCTCGATCAGCTTCAGCCGCTGGTCGACCGACAGCGAGTTGGCCTCGCCGGTGGTGCCGAGCGGCGCCAGGCCGTCGCAGCCGTTCGCCAGGAGCCAGCGGCTGTGGGCGACGAAGGCGGCCACGTCCGGCTCGAGGTCGGGGCCGAGCGGCGTCAGGGCGGCGGCGTAGACGCCTTGGGGACGGTCGGTCGCGGGCTGGGCCATCGGGCGTTCCTCATGCGGGGAGGGGATGTCCCTGAGGTAGCAGAAATCGCCCGGCCCCGCAAAAGCGGGGGGTCGCGGCGGGCCGGCGGGCCGGTATACTCCGGCGCTTCCCGCCGCTCGCGCGCGCCAGACGACTGAGGTTCCCCATGCCCGATTTCGATCTCGTCATCCGCAACGGCCGGGTCGCTACGGCCGCCGATCTCTTCACGGCCGACATCGGCGTCAAGGACGGCGTGGTGGCGGCGCTGGGCCGCGCGCTGGGCAAGGGGCAGCGGGAGATCGACGCGGCCGGCCGGCTGGTCCTGCCGGGCGGCATCGACAGCCACTGCCATGTCGAGCAGCTCTCCGGCAGCGGCGTGATGACCGCCGACGACTTCTACACCGGCACCCGGTCGGCGGCGGCCGGGGGCACCACGACGATCATCCCCTTCGCCGCCCAGCATCGCGGCATGTCGCTGCGCAAGGTGGTGGCCGACTATCACGAGTGCGCCGGGCCGAAGGCGGTCGTCGACTACGCCTTCCACCTGATCGTGTCCGACCCGACGGACGCGGTGGTCGGACAGGAGCTGCCGGCGCTCATCGCCGACGGCTACACGTCGTTCAAGATCTACACGACCTACGATATGCTGAAGCTGAACGACCGGCAGGTGCTCGACGTGCTGTCGGTGGCGCGCCGGGAGGGCGCGCTCACCATGGTCCATGCCGAGAACCACGACATCATCGCCTGGCTCTCCGACAAGCTGATGGATGCCGGGCTGACGCAGCCGAAGTTCCACGCCGTCGCCCATGTCCGCACCGCCGAGCGCGAGGCGACGCACCGGGTGATCTCGCTTGCCGAACTGGTCGACGTGCCGGTGCTGATCGTCCATGTCTCGTCGGCCGAGGCGATCGAGCAGATCCGCATCGCCCAGAATCGCGGCCTGCGCGTCTATGGCGAGACCTGCCCCCAGTACCTCTTCCTCACCGAGGACGACCTCGACAAGGCCGGCTTCGAGGGGGCGAAGTGCATGTGCAGCCCGCCGCCGCGCGACAAGGCGAACCAGGAGAAGGTGTGGGACGGCCTGACCCAGGGCGTCTTCCAGGTCTTCTCCTCCGACCACGCGCCCTACCGCTTCAACGACCCCGAGGGGAAGATGAAGCACGGCAGCAACGCGCCTTTCAAGAAGGTGGCCAACGGCGTTCCGGGGCTGGCGGCGCGCCTGCCGCTGCTGTTCACCGGCGTGGCCGCGGGACGCATCGACGTGAACCAGTTCGTGGCGCTGGCCGCGACCAACGCCGCCAAGCTCTACGGCCTCTATCCCCAAAAGGGGACCATCGCGGTCGGGTCGGACGCGGACATCGCGATCTGGGACCCGGAGAAGGAGGTCACGATCCGCCAGGGCATGCTGCACGACGCCATGGACTACACGCCCTACGAAGGCATCACCGTGAAGGGCTGGCCGGTCGTCACCCTGTCGCGCGGCGAGGTCGTGGCGGAGGGCGGCAAGGTCACCGAGGCGCGCGGCCGCGGCCGCTTCCTGCCCTGCGCCCGCTCACCGCTCGCGCGCCCGCTCGGCCGGCGCGTCACCAGCTTCGATCCCGTGTCCGGTCGCCTCGCCGGCCTCTGATCGGTCAATTCCGGAGATCTCCGCGATGGCACGTACGCTTACCGTCGGCGCCGCCCAGCTCGGCCCGATCCAGCGCAGCGATACCCGCAAGCAGGTGGTGCGCCGGCTGATCGAGCTGCTGCGCGAGGCCCATGCCCGAAACTGCAAGCTCGTGGTCTATCCCGAGCTGGCGCTGACCACGTTCTTCCCGCGCTGGATGATGGAAGGCCAGGCCGAGGTCGACGCGTTCTTCGAGCGCGCCATGCCGAACGCGGATGTCCAGCCGCTGTTCGACGAAGCCAGGCGCCTGGGCATCGGCTTCCACCTGGGCTACGCCGAGCTCGCCGAGCAGGAGGGGCGGACGCGACGCTTCAACACCGCGATCCTGGTCGATCCCAACGGCGACTTCGTCGGCAAGTACCGCAAGATTCACCTGCCCGGCCACGCCGAGTACGAGCCGCAGCGACCGTTCCAGCACCTGGAGAAGCGCTATTTCGAGGTCGGCGATCTCGGTTGGCCGGTGTGGCGCGCCTTCGGCGGCATCGTCGGCATGTGCATCTGCAACGACCGGCGCTGGCCCGAGACGTTCCGCGTCATGGGCCTGAAGGGCGTCGAGCTGGTGGTGTGCGGCTTCAACACGCCGGAGTTCAACGCCTCGATGGTCGAGCCCGGCCATCACCGGATGATGCACCATTTCCTGTCGGTGCAGTCCGGCGCCTACCAGAACGGCACCTGGGTCGTGGCGGTCGCCAAGGCCGGCATGGAGGAGGGCTGCATGCTGCACGGCGGCACCTGCGTCGCCGCCCCCTCGGGCGAGCTGGTCGCCGTGGCGTCGACGCTGGGTGACGAACTGCTCGCGTACACGATGGATCTGGACGCGACGGCGCCGATCAAGAACACGATCTTCAACTTCGCGAGGCACCGTCGCGTCGAGCATTACGGGATCATCGTCGAGCAGACCGGCGCAATCCCGCCGCCGTGAGGCTCGACCACGCCGACGGCGGCCGCCGATCGAGGTAGCGGCATGGAATTCGACTTCGAGACCCTCGACGCGCCGAGCCGCTACAAGCTGCTGAGCCAGGTCGTCGTGCCCAGGCCGATCGCGCTGGTGACGGCGGTCGATCGCGCGGGCCGCGTCAATGCCGCGCCCTACAGCTTCTTCAACGTCATGAGCCAGGCGCCGCCGCTGGTCGTCATCGGCATCGAGAACCGGCCCGACGGCACGCCCAAGGACACCGCACAGTTCCCGCGCGAGAGCGGCGAGTTCGTCGTCAACATGGTCGACTTCGCCATCGCCGGGGCTATGAACGTCTGCGCGGTCGACTTTCCGCCGGGCGAGAACGAGCTGCAGGCCGCCGGCCTGACGGCGGTCGCCTCGACCAAGGTCACGGCCCCCCGCATCGCCGAGGCACCGGTCAGCCTGGAGTGCCGCAAGTTCGCGCTGGTCGAGATCGGCCCGCGCGGGCGCAGCATCCTGGTCGGCGAGGTCGTCCATCTCCATGTCCGCGACGACGCGGTCACCGATCCCGTGCGGCTCCATGTCGATCCCGGCCGCCTCGACATCGTCGGTCGGCTCGGCGGCTTCGGCTATGTCCGCACGACCGAGCGCTTCGACATGAAGCGCATCTCCTACGCAGAGTGGGTCGCGCGCACGGGATGAGGCTGCCGCGGATCGACTGGAGCCGCACCGGCCTGCCGCCGTTCGCCACGGCGCTGCTCCACGACCGCACCGTCCGCCTTGCCGTCACGGGGCTGAGCCGGTCCGGCAAGTCGGTCTTCGTGACGTCGCTCGTCCATGCGCTGCTCGCCTATCCCAGGGTACCGGAACGGCTGCCCCTGCTGGGTGCCGACACCCGGTTCGCCGAACGCGTGCTCTCGATCGGGGTCGAGCCGGCGCGCGGCGCGGTGCCGCGCTTCCGCTACGCCGAGAATCTCGCCGCGATGGCGGCCGACCCGCCGCGCTGGCCCGACGGCACGCGCGACGTCGCCGAGATCGACCTGCGCATCCGCTTCCGCCCGCGCGGCTTCCTCCATCGCGTCGATGCCGCGGCGACGCTGCGCCTGGTGATCGTCGACTATCCTGGGGAATGGCTGCTCGACCTGCCGCTGCTGGACCAGACCTTTGCCACGTGGTCGGCCGAGGCAATGGCGCTTGGCCGCGAGGGCGAGCGCGCGCCGCTGGCCGCCGACTGGCTCGCCTTCCTCGCCCGCCATCCCGCCGGCGGGCCGTTCGACGCCGTCGCCGCGCGCACCGCGCACGATCTCTATCGCCGCTATCTCCACGACTGCCGCGACCGTCTCGGGTTGTCCTTCCTGCAGCCCGGGCGCTTCCTCTGTCCCGGCGACTGGGGCGAGGACGCGATCCTGTGGTTCTGCCCGATGGAGACGGCGGGCGAGCCCGCGCGCGGCACGCTGGGCGCGGCCATGGCGGAGCGCTTCGAGACCTACAAGCGTGCCGTGCGCGAACGCTTCTTCGACCGGCACTTCCGCACCTTCGACCGGCAGATCGTCCTGGTCGACGTGCTGCAGGCGCTCCATGCCGGGCGCGCGGCCTTCGACGACACCCGCCGGGCGCTGGAGCGCGTCGCCGGCGCCTTCAAGGTCGGCGGCGGGCTGCTGGCGCGTCTGTTCCGCGCGCGCATCGACCGGGTCCTGTACGCGGCGACCAAGGCCGACCATGTACCGGGCATGCAGCGCGACAATCTGCGCCAGCTCCTGGCGACCATGGTCCAGGCGCCCG
>JADZBA010000385.1 GCA_020852355.1 Alphaproteobacteria bacterium | reverse complement strand
GCGATCGCCATCCCGGAGATGAAGAAGCGCGGCTACGGCCTGCGGCCGACCACCGGCACGCTCGCCGCGGGCGGCACGCTCGGCATCCTCATCCCGCCGTCGATCCCGTTCATCATCTACGGCTCGACGGTCGGGGAGTCGGTCGGCAAGCTCTTCATCGCGGGCATCATCCCCGGCTTCCTGATGGCCGGCGTCTTCATGCTGTTCCTCGGCGTGCAGGCCCGCTTCTTCGTGCCCGAGCAGTTCCCGCGATCGGCCGAGCGCATTTCGTGGGGCGCCAGGCTCGCCGGCCTGCGCGACCTCGTGCCGGTCGTGCTGCTCATCGGCCTGGTCATGGGCGGCATCTACGCCGGCATCATGACGCCGACCGAGGCCGCCGGCATCGGCGCGGCGGGCGCCGTCGTCGTGGCGTGGCTCTATGGCGGGCTGACGGTCGGGGTGCTGCGCCGCAGCCTGCTCGACGCGGTGCGCACCAACGCGATGATCCTCTTCATCGTGGTCGGCGCCCAGATCATGTCCTTCGCGCTGGTCAGCGCGGGCATCCCGCGCTCGATCGTGGCCGCGATCAACGCGCTCCAGGCCGCGCCCTACCTGATCCTGTTGCTCGTCGTGGTCATGTACCTGATCCTCGGCTGCCTGGTCGACGCGCTGTCGCTCATGCTGCTGACGCTGCCGGTCGTCCACCCGGTCATGATCGCGGCCGGCTTCGACCCGATCTGGTTCGGCGTGGTGCTCGTCATCCTGCTGGAGATCGGCCTCGTCACGCCGCCGGTCGGGATGAACCTGTTCGTGATCCAGGGGATGGCCGAGACGACACTGGGCGAGGTGAGCTGGGGGTCCCTGCCCTACGTGCTGCTGCTGCTGGGCGGGGTCCTGGCTCTGACCATCTTCCCCGAGATCGCCCTCTGGCTGCCGCGGCGCCTCTTCTGAGGCCGCTCAGTCCTGGATCATGGCCAGCGCCGCCTTGCGGTCGCCCGGCTTCAGCTTGAGGAAGGCCGCGCGCGCCTTCTTCGCATCACCTTCCGTGCCGCTGTCGGAGGCCGCCTGCAGGGCGGCACTCGCGGGATTGTTGGCCCCGCAGATGAAGGTCAGCGCCTTCGCCAGCCGCCCCATGGCCGCCCGGTCGATCGTCGTCTCTTCCATGATTGCCCCCGGCGTGCGGGTTCGCCCCCGCTGATCTGCCCATCATTGCTGCCGCGACCGGTGCTCGCACAAGGCCGTCGTCACGTCGTGGCGGCCGTCGCGAGCGCGCCCGGCGTCAGGCCACCCTCTCGAGGTTCACCTCCGCGAACGCCGCCGACAGCGACTTCACGAGGTGATCGATGTCCGCCTCGGTGTGCAGCGGCGACGGCGTCACGCGCAGGCGCTCGGTCCCGCGCGGCACCGTCGGGTAGTTGATCGGCTGGACGTAGATGCCGTAGCGGTCCAGCAGCAGGTCGCCGATCGCCTTGCAGCGCACCGCATCGCCGACCATCACCGGCACGATGTGGCTGGGATTGTCGAGATGCGGGATGCCGGCCGCATCCAGGCCTCGGCGCACGGCCGCGACGACCGCCTGGTGGCGCTCCCGCTCGGTCGAGCTCGCCTTCAGGTGGCGAATGCTGGCGCAGGCACCGGCCGCGACGGCCGGGGGCAGGGAGCTGGTGAAGATGAACCCGGAGGAGAAGCTGCGCACGAAGTCGCAGAGCGCGGCCGAAGCGGCGATGTAGCCGCCATGCACGCCGAAGGCCTTCGCGAGGGTCCCCTCGATCACCGTGAGCCGGTCGCTGACGCCGTCGCGCTCGGCGATGCCGCCGCCGCGCGGGCCGTAGAGGCCGACGCCGTGCACCTCGTCGAGATAGGTCAACGCGCCGTGCCGGTCGGCGACGTCGCACAGCTCGGCGATCGGCGCGATGTCGCCATCCATGGAATAGACCGATTCGAAGGCGACGAGCTTGGGCAGCGCCGGGTCGAGCCCGGACAGCTTGCGGTGGAGATCGTCGGGATCGTTGTGCGCGAACATCAGCTTCGCCGCCCGGCTGTGGCGGATGCCCTCGATCATGGAGGCGTGGTTGAGCGCATCCGACAGCACGACGCAGCCGGGCAGCCGCGACGCCAGGGTGGCCAGCGTCGCCCAGTTCGACACGTAGCCGGAGGTGAAGAGGAGCGCCGACTCCTTGCCGTGCAGGTCGGCCAGCTCGCGCTCCAGCAGCACATGGTGGTGGCTGGTGCCCGAGATGTTGCGGGTGCCGCCCGAGCCGGCGCCGCAGCGGTCGAGGGCAGCATGCATGGCGGCGATCACCGCCGGGTTCTGCCCCATGCCGAGATAGTCGTTCGAGCACCACACCGTGACCTCGCGGCGGCCGCGCTCGCGATGGTGGGTGGCGCGCGGAAAGTCGCCGGCACTGCGCTCGATGTCGGCGAACACCCGGTAGCGGCCCTCGCGACGGAGACCGTCGAGCTCCCTGCGGAAGAACGCCTCGTAGTTCATTGGCACCTCCAAGCGGCCGGGCCGATGCGGCGGAGCGAGCGCAGCCACCCTCGGAGCGATCAGGGCCGAGCGCACCGCGCGATGCCACGCGCGAATGGTCGCGGACATGCGCCCTCGCTCCCTGCCTCCACCGCGCCATGACGCCGCGGATCCTAGGCGCCCCGGCCGGATCCGGGATGACCTGGATCAAGCCGATCCGGGAACTGGCCGCAGGTTCCTTCGGGCGGCGCGCGGCGGGATCAGGCCACCTGCAGCCGCCGCTCGTACCACTGCACCGCACGGGTCGCGGGGAACAGCAGCACGAAGTAGGCGAGCGCGATCACCGTGTAGACCTCCAGCGGACGGTAGGTCTCCGCGGTGATCAGCGAGCCGTTGTAGAGCAGGTCCGGCACGGCGATGGTCGAGACCAGCGAGGTCGTCTTCATGAGGATGACCGACTGGTTCATGAAGGGCGGCACCATGCGCCGGATCGCGGGCGGCAGGATGACCGTGTACATCATCGGCCAGAAGCGCATGCCGAGGGCGCGCGAGGCCTCCCACTGGCCCTTCTCGATCGACTGGATGCCGGCGCGGAAGATCTCGGAGTAGAAGGCGCCGACATAGAACGAGAGCACGATGGTGGCCGCGAGCGTGCCGGGGATCTGCACCCCCAGCAGCACCGGCAGGGCGTAGTAGAACCAGACGAGCTGGACCAGCGGCGGCGTGCAGCGGAACAGCTCGGTGAACAGCACGACCGGCGCGTTCACGACCTTGAAGCGGGTCATGCGCAGCAGGCCGATGACGAGGCCGACGATCAGGCCGATCAGCATGGTGCCGAAGGTGAAGGCGAGCGTCACCAGGATGCCGCTCCCCAGCAGCGGCAGATAGTTGAGCAGCAGCCCGAAGTTCCACTGGTAGGCCATGGCGCCCACGCTCCTTCAGCGACGTTCCGATGCTCGCGCCGTCACCGCCAGACGCCGTCCACGACGTCGAAGCTGCCGAGCCGCAGGTCCTCGTGCGGCGGGCGCAGCGCCTGCTTGGCGATCTTCCCCGACGGCGTCTTCGGCAGCTCCGGCAGGTAGGCGATGTAGCGCGGCAGCTTGAACCGCGCGAGGCGCTCGCGGCAGTGGTCGAGCACCCGCTCGGGCGGCAGGTCGGCGGCCGACAGGCCGGGGCGCAGCGCCAGGCAGACCTTGACCTCCTCGCCGCGCATGTCGTCGGGCACCGGGATCGCCGCGACCTCGACGATCTCCGGCAGCGTCGACAGCACCCCCTCGACCTCGGTCGCGGAGATGTTCTCGCCGCTGCGCCGGATCACGTCCTTGATGCGGCCCAGCACGGTGTGGAACCCGTCCGCGTCGCGGCGGAAGAGATCGCCGGTGCGGAACCAGCCGTCATGGAAGGCCTCGGCGGTGGCGTCGGGCCGCCCGTAGTAGCCCTGCATCATGCCGGGGCCGCCGATCCACAGCTCGCCGGCCGCGCCGACCGGCACCTCGTTGCCGTCGGCGTCGACGATGCGCAGCCGCCGGAACGGCACCGGCAGGCCGCAGGAACCGCTGCCGGTCATCCAGTCGACCGCATGGGGCATGGCGAGCGCCGCACCCGTCTCCGTCAGCCCGTACATCTCGCGCACCGGCGCGCCGCCGAGCCGCTCCTCCAGGGGCGCGTGCAGCTCGCGCGGCAGCGCCATGGTGCCGGCCCAGGTCAGCCGCAGGCGCTCGCGCCGTGGATCGAGCGGCTGCTTGGCGAGCGCCGGTGTCACCGAGCAGAACTGGATATCGTGGGCGAGCAGCGTGTCGATCAGACGCGTCAGGCTCGGCTGGCGCGCGACATGGGCGGTCGCCCCCTGGTAGAGCGCCATGAGGAAGCGCCACTGCCCGCCCATGTAGTGGAACGGCATGTCGATCAGCATGCGGTCGACCCGCGGCGCCTGCAGGGCGCGCACGCGGCCGATCATCGTCCAGTAGCGGTGCGGCAGCATGCAGCCCTTGGGCGCGCCGGTGGATCCCGAGGTGAACTGCAGCGTCATCAACCGGTCCGGGTCGACCGCCGGCAGAGGCGGCACGGTGCCCGCGGCGTCGAGCAGCGCCCGCCATTCCCCGGCGATGCCGGACGCGGTGCCGCCGACCATGACGATGCGCGCACGCGGCAGCGGCAGCACCCCGCCGTCGGCGCGCTCGATCAGCCCGCGATGGGCGGCGTCGACGACGAGCAGCTCGGCGTCGCCCTCGGCCAGCACATGGTCGAGCTCGCGGGCGGTGTAGCGCGTGTTGACCGGAAGCATGACGGCGCCGAGCCGCGCGAGCGCCATCCAGGTGATCGCCAGCGCCGGCACGCTCGGCAGCATCGTCGCGACATGGGTCCCGGCGCCCACGCCGAGCGCGTGCAGGGCCGCCGTGCAGCGTGCGACGGCCGCCGCCATCTGCCGATAGGTCAGCCCCGCGCCGCCATCGACCGGAACCCAGAGCGGCCGGTCGCCGTGCCGGGCGACGGCCGCGTCGAACAGCGCACCGATGCTGGCGGGCAGGGTCTCGCGCTCCAGCGCTTCCCTGCCCCGGGCGAGCGCGTCGAGGACGTCGCCGGGTCGTGCCGCCATCGCCGGCGCCCTCAGGCCGGGGCGAAGGTCGGCAGCGGATAGCGCGCGGCCTCGTCCCTCGGCACCAGCCGCACCGCCATGCCGCTGCGCACCGCCCCGACGTCGGGGGCGGCGACGCGGGCGATCATCGGCACGCCCTCGGCGAGCGCGACCTCCGCCAGCACGATCGGCGCGTCGGCCTGGAAGGCCTCGGGCAGGCCGCGATGGATCACGCTGAAGGAGACGATGCGCCCGGTGCCCGTCGCGCGGAACCAGTCGAGGCGCGTCGACCAGCAATGCGGGCAGACGGAGCGCGGGAAGAAGACGACCGTGGCGCAGTCGGCGCAGCGCTGCAGGGCGAGCGCCCCCTCCGCCCGCCACGCGGCGAGCATGGGGGCGTTGGTCAGCGTCTCCTGCACCTTCGGCATCGCAGGATGCATGGGGGCGGTCATGCTGCCTCCAGCACGAGGGCGCTCGACGACAGGCCATGGCCGTAGGCGACCATGCCGTAGCCCGAGACGAGGCCGCGGCGCGCGCCCGGCACCTGCCGCGCCCCGCCTTCGCCGCGGAGCTGCCGGACCGCTTCCGTGAGGCCGATCATCCCGCCGCCGCCGCCGGTCTGGCCGCAGGAGAGCTGGCCGCCGCCGGTGTTGACGGGAAGATCGCCGTCGAAGGTCACGGACCGGCTCGCCAGGAACGGGCCGACAGTCCCCTTGGCGCAGAAGCCGAGATCCTCGAGCTGGATCGCGACCATGATCGGATAGTCGTCGTAGGCCTGCACGAACTGCATGGCGTCCGGGCCGAAGCCGGCCTCGTCATAGAGCGCCTCGCGGAACGTCTCCCAGCCGCCGCGGATCGGCGAGACCTCGCCGGCCGGATGGTTGTGGCACTCGCGCCCGGCCTTGACCCGCACGCCCTTGCCGGCCGGCGCACGGTCGAGCGGCCCGACGAGGATCGCCTCGGCACCCGAGCAGGGCATGACGCAATCGTAGAGGCCGAGCGGGTCGGCGACGACGGGAGCGGCGAGATAGTCGTCGATCGTCATGGCTGCGCGCAGCAGCGCCGCCGGGTTGGCGCGTGCGTTGGCGCGCTGGTCGACGGCGATGCGGCCGAGCTGCCGCCGCGTCGTGCCATAGGTCTCCATGTGCTTGCGCTGCACGATGCCGAACAGGCCGTTGACGCCGCCGCAGCCGTGCGGCGCCAGGTAGTCGGCGATCGAGCGGTTGAAGCGGCCGATGCGGTCGCGGAAGAAGGCGCCGTCCTGGGCCGCACCGGCGAGGCAGAGCACCGCCGACGCGCGGCCCGCCTCGACGGCGCGCACGGCATCCAGCACGTTGACGGGGCCGCCGGCACCACCCGCGTTCGACACGCTGGCCCAGGACACGGTGAGGCCGAGATATTCCGCGGCGGTGACCGCATTGTCCGGCGCCAGCGTCGTCGAGCTGGTGGAGATGCCGTCGACATCCGCCTTGGCGAGGCCGGCGCTGGCCAGCGCGGCGCGCGCCGCCTCGGCCATGTAGGACATCTCCGTGCGCGACGCCTTCTTCTCGTAGACCGAGCTGCCGTAGCCGATGATGCCGACGTCGCGCATCGCCGTCAGAAGTCCATGTCGGGCGGCAGGTCGCCGGGCTCGATGCCCATGTCGCCGAGCGAGGCCAGGATCCACTCCCGCACCTGCCCGCTGCCGCGGTTGAACTCGATCCAGGCCGCGAGGAACTGCCGGAAGCGGCCGTCGCGGTCGTACTGGATCGCCGCCGTGGTGGTGGTGCGCACCAAGGGCGTCGGCATGATGAAGTCGCCGAGGTTGGGGTTCTGCTTGCGCGCCGCCAGCCCGAGGAAGACCGAGCAGGCGAAGGCGTCCGAGCGCCCGGCGGCGACCGAGAGCACGCATTCGGGCGAGGTCTTGTAGCCGATATGCTGGGCCTTGGGCGCATAGCGCTTGACGATCGTCTCGCGCGACGAGCCGATGTCGAAGCAGATCTTGACGTCGGGCTTGTTGAGGTCCGCCCAGGTCCTGGCGGCGAAGCCCTTGCGGCCGACCAGCGAGGACACGTTGTAGAACATGGCGGGCGGGAAATCGACGACCAGCGCCCGCTTCGGCGTCGGGTTGAGGCCGAACGCCATGTCGATCTTGTTCGCCTGCAGGTCGAGGACGGAGTTGCCCCAGGTGCTCTCCAGCGTCTCGACCTCGACGTTCATCTGCTCGGCGATGTCCCGGGCCATCGCCAGGCAGAACCCGCTCCATTGTCCCGTGGAGAGGTTCTTCTTGAAGTAGGGCTCCTGGTTGGCGATCACGGCGACGCGCAGCTTCTTGCTGGCGAGGATGCGCTCCAGGGTGCTGCCCCCCGCAGCCGCCGGCGGCGCCGCGGTCTGCGCGGCGGCCGGCAAGGTCTGCGCGATCCCCGCGGTGCCGATGAGGCCGAGGGCACCCACCGCCTGGCGACGGTTCATCATTGTCCGCTCCTTCCCTGCTCGTTGATCCTGGCGGCCGTCCCGCCGCGGCTCCTCACCTGCCGTCGCCGAGCGCCGCCAGCAGCGGGGCGACGCCGTCGCTGCGGTCGAGCGCCCACACCGCGTCGATGACCGCGTCCGCGGCCGCCGGCGCGATGGCGACGGCGGCGAGATCGCGGAACTTCGCCTCGACCTCGGCACGGCTCATCGGCGCCTCGGGCTCGCCCTTGGGATAGGGCACGAGCCGGTCGAAGCGGCGGCCGTCGCGCAGCGTCACCCGGATCTCGGCCGGCCATTCCCTGGGGAAGGCGGCGGTCATCGCGTCGTCCGCCTCGACGCGCACCCGGCCGGCGAACTCCTGCAACGTGCGGTCGCCGACGAGGTCGGCCGTGAAGTCGTGCTCGCCGACCGCGCGCTTGTGGGCGGCGACCGCGAGGCTGAAGGGGATGCTCATCTTGGCGTCGAAGAGCGTGTGCGGATGGGTGCGGTGCGGCCGGTTGGTGACCGCGATGTCGTAGGTGCGCACGGTGATGCCGGCGATGTCCGGGGCGGCGACCGCCTCGGTGCCGAGAATGTCGAGCAGCCCGTCGATCGCGGCGTGATTGTAGCGGCAGCAGGAATAGGGCTTGAGGCTGGTGCGCGTGATCTCCCAAACCTCGCCGAGGCCGGCGGTGACGCGCGACAGGTCGTACTCGTCGGCGAAGGATTCGCAGAAGCCCTTGCGCTGCTCGACGATGCGCCGGCTGCCGGTGAAGCCGCGCTCGGCCAGCAGCGCCGAGAGGATGCCGGTGCTGCCGGCATGGCCGGGGCACAGGCGCTTTCCCATGTCGCCCTCGCCGTAGATGCTGCTATTGAGACCCGCCGCCTGGATGCCGGCGAGGCCGAGCGCGTCCGACAGGCGATCGGAATCGAGGCCGAGGACATGGCCGGCCGCGGCCGCCGCGCCGAAGGTGCCGCAGGTGCCCATGCTGAGGAAGCCGCGCCGCCAGTGCGAGGGCTGCACCGCGTTGGCGATGCGCAGGCACGCCTCGTAGCCCGCCACCACCGCGGCGAGGAAGGTGGCGCCGTCCGACCCCGCCCGCTCGGCCATGGCCAGCGCCGCCGGGATCACCGG
>JADZBA010000384.1 GCA_020852355.1 Alphaproteobacteria bacterium | reverse complement strand
TTCTCGGCATCGCCCTCGGCGCCGGCTTCTTCATCGCCATCGCGGCGCTGCTGCAGGGCTTCCAGCACGACTTCGTCGCCAAGCTGATCGACGTCGCCCCGCACGTGCTGGTCAAGGACGAGTACCGCACGCCCGCCGCCCAGCCGCTGGAACGCGAGGGCGCCGAGGGGCTCGCCGTGGTGGCAGGCGTGCGGCCGCGCCCGCCGGCCCGCGGCATCAAGAACTTCGCGGAGACCCTGGCTGCGCTGGCCGACGAGCCCGGCGCCTACGCCGCGCCGGTGATGCGCGCCCCGGTCATCCTGCGCTACGGGACGACGAGCGAGCCGGTGACGCTGCTCGGGATCGAGCCGGACCTGCACCGGCGGGTCAGCAATCTCGATCGCGACCTCGCGTTCGGTTCACTCGCCGATCTCGCCGCCACGGCCGATGGCCTGATCCTCGGGGAAGGCGTCGCCCGGCGGCTCGCGGCCGGGCCGCGCGACGCGGTGATGGTTCGCGGGACGGCCGGAAACGAGATCGCGCTCAAGGTCGTGGGCATCTTCCATACCGGCGTGCCGCAGCTCGACGAGAGCCAGGGCTATGTGCTGCTGAAGCGGGCGCAGACGCTGGAAGGGCGTCCCAACGTCGTCAATCAGATCCATGTCCGCCTCGACGACAACGCGCGTGCGATCGCGCTCGCCGAGCGCCTGGAGCGCGACCACGGGTTCCGGGCGGAGCCCTGGCAGGAGACCCACAGCAGCGTGCTCGGCCTCTTCGGTATCCTCAACGCGGTCACGTTCACCGCGCTGGGCGGCCTCTTCATGATGTCCGGAACGGCGGTCTACAACATGGTTTCCACCGTGACGATGGAGAAGGTCCGCGACATCGCCATCCTGCGCTCCCTGGGCTTTCCTGCGCGCTTCGTCATCGCGATCTTCCTGGTCGAGGGCCTGATCCTCGGCATGCTCGGCGCCGAGCTCGGCTGCCTCCTCGGGCACGGCGCCGTGTCGCTGCTGGCCGAGGTTCCCGTCGAGATCCACGGGCCCATCATCCAGTCCAACCGCTTCCTGCTCTACGACTGGATCGGCCACTATGGCATCGCCGCGACGGCGGCCGTAGGGACGGCGTGCCTCGGCGCGCTCCTGCCGGCGCGGCGCGCCGCGCGCGCCGATCCGCTCGTCGTGCTGCGCGGCGCGGTGGGGTCGGCCGTGGATCTCGCAACGCATGCCCTCGCCGGCATCCTCATCGCCCGGACCCGCCGGAGCTGGCTCGACCGGCCCGCGGTGGGAGTCGTCCTCGTCGCGGCGTCGCTGCTTCCCGACATCGACGTGCTCGCCGCCGTCGTCGATCCGACCAATGCGGCCCTGGACCGGCACACCCTGACCCATTCGCTGCTCGTCCTGCCGGTCCTGGCGGCGGGCTTCGCGGGGGCGGTGCGGCTGGCGACACGGCGGGTGGGTCCGGGCGAGGCGTTCGGGCTGGCGGTTCTCGGCATCGCGGTCCATCTGTTGCTCGACCTGATCAACGCCTACGGCGTCGCGCTCCTCTATCCGCTCTCCGACACGCGCTTCGAGCTGCCGCTGCTCTTCGTCGTCGACCCGATCCTGACCGGCACGCTGCTCGCGATGCTGGCGGCGTCGCTGTGGGCGGCGGCCGATCCGCGCTGGAAGGCGGCTCTGGCGCGATCCGCCCTGGTGCTCGGCGTCACGTATCTCGGGGCGACGGCCCATGTGTACGGGCAGGCCCGCACGACGCTCGCCGCGCTGGACGCCGACGGTCCCGCCGACGGCGTCCGTGCGCTCGTGCCGGAGCCGCTGTCGCTCTGGCGCTGGCGCGGCATCCTCGGCCGGCCGGGCGGCTATGGCCAGGTCCTGATCGATCCCCTCTCGGGGACGGTTTCCGCCCTGCCCTGGGTCCCGTCCGCGGACGACGATCCGCGTGTCGCCGCCGTCCGCCGGTCGGGCCGGCTGCGCGACGCCGAGGCGTTCCTGCGGGCGCCGGTATGGACGGTCGAGGGCGGGCGCGTCACCGTCCACGATCTGCGCTACCGCTTCGCGGCGCTCGGCAATCGCTGGGATCCGTTCCTCTTCGACTTCGAGACGGCTGGCGACGAGGTACATGTGATGCGGGCTGGGCTCGGAGAACGGATCGGCCGCATCTGGGCCACGATCGGCGAGATGACGGGCGGAGCGCCCGAGCGCCGCACATCGGTCGAGGAGTGACGGGTGGTGCCCATGGATGCGCTCGAAGCGGAGCCGGCCGGCGCGTGCAGGGAGCTGGTCGAGGATGGCCTTCGGACGCTGCTCGCCGGCGACCCGCCGTCGCCCCTGCGCCGGGCGATGGCGGACGCGACGTTGGGTGGCGGCCGTCGCAGCCGTGCGACCCTGGTCCTGCTGTGCTGCATGGCGGTCGGCGGTCGGGGGCGCGACGCCGTGCCGCTCGCCTGCGCCGTCGAGATGATCCACGCGGCTTCGCTGGCGCTCGATGATCTCCCGGCGATGGACGACGATCCCCGGCGCCGCGATGCGCCGTCGCTCCATTGCCGCCACGGTGAGGCGGTCACCAGTCTCACCGCGGTGGCGCTGCTGGCGCGCGCCTTCGAGATCGCCGCCGGCCATGACCGGGAGCGGGGGACGCAGGCGGTCCTGCGCATCGCGCGCGCGGTCGGCGAGGCCGGCATGTGCGGCGGGCAGCTCGCCGATCTCGATGCGCGCGACGATCGCCGCCGCGCCGATCCGGCGGGTCCCGCCCTCGAGGATCTCTACGGGGCCAAGACCGGGCGGCTGATGGCCGTCGCCTGCGAGCTCGGCGCCATGGCGGGCGGCGCCGACGCCGCGCGATGCGACGCGCTCGCCGACTACGGGATGCGGCTCGGAATCGCCTACCAGATTGCCGACGATGTCGCCGACATGGCTGCGGACCGTGCGGAAGGTCGCGCGAACTATGGCGTGCGGGTGGGCGGCCGGGCGGCCGGCACCCGCGCCCTGGAGCTGCTCCATGAGGCGAGCCGGGCAGCCCGCGCCGCAGGGATCGACGCGACGACCCTCGACGCCTTCGCCCGCCAGCTCGTCGAAGGCCGCCTGGCGGATCGGCCGACGGCGCGATGAGCCATGACCTCGTCGTCGTCGGCGGCGGTCCGGCCGGCGCCGCGGCCGCGATGTTCGCGGCCCGGGCCGGCCTGAACGCGCTGCTGCTCGACAAGGCGCTCTTCCCCCGCGACAAGATCTGCGGCGACGCGATCAGCGGCAAGTCGGTCGCCATCCTCCGCGAGCTGGGTCTGCTCGAGGGCGTGCGCCGCCTTCCGGGCGCCCCCGTGGGTCACATCGTCTTCGGCAGCCCGGACCATGTCGAGGCCGACATCGACCTCTCCCGTGCCGCCGATCCCGGTCGGGTGACCGGCTTCGTCATCCGTCGCACGGATTTCGATGCCTTCCTGTTCGCCGAGGCCGCACGGAAAGTGGAATGCCGCGACGGGTTCCTGGTGGACGACTTGGTCATGGCCGATGGCGCCGTGCGCGGCGTGCGTGGCCGCGATCTGCGCACCGGCCGCACGGAGGAGATCGGCGCCCGCATCGTGCTGGGCGCCGACGGCTATCGGTCGATCGTCGCCCGCCGGCTCGGTCTCTACCGGTACGACCCAGATCACACGGCCGTGGGGCTGCGCGCCTACTATGACGGCGTCGCGGGGCTCGGCGACCGCATCGAGCTGCACTACGTGGATGCCGTCCGGCCCGGCTATCTCTGGATCTTCCCGCTGGGCGGCGGGGCGGCCAATGTCGGGATCGGCATGCTGGCGGCGCCGATGAGACGGCGCGGC
>JADZBA010000383.1 GCA_020852355.1 Alphaproteobacteria bacterium | reverse complement strand
TCGCCACGGTGCCGTCGACGGCGCGCAGCGACGAGAAGAACAGCAGGAAGGCGGTGGCGGTGATGATGTGGGGCAGGATGAGCGGCAGCAGCACCAGCCCGTAGACGGCGCGCTTCGCCGGGATGGCATGCCGCACCATCCCCAGCGCCAGCAGCAGGCCGAGGCCGACCGATATCGCCGTGGCGCCGGCGGCGATCTTCAGGCTGAGCGCGAGCGCGCCGGTCCATTCGGCCGAGCCGGCGAGCTTCTCGAACCAGCGCAGCGACCACGCGCGCGGCGGGAAGGCCAGCAGCGGGGAGTCGTTGAAGGCCAGCGGCAGGATGACGAGGATCGGGGCGGCGAGATAGACGAGGCCCGCGATCACGGCGAGGTGGAGCCCGAAGCGCTCCAGGCGGGTGCCGCCCATCGTCACGCCTTGCTCTCCAGCAGGCGGCTGAAGCCGAGCGCCCGCTCGTAGACCACGAACAGGGCCAGCACGACCGCCAGCAGCACCACGGAGACGGCGGCCGCCATCGCCCAGTCGAAGTTCGTCTCGATCTGCAGGTCGATGACCTGCGCGATCATCATGTCGCGGTCGCCGCCCATCAGCGCCGGCGTGATGAAGAATCCGAGCGCCACGATGAAGACCAGGAGGGCGCCGCCGGCCACGCCCGGCATGGAGAGCGGCAGCACGACATAGAGGAAGGCCTGCCGCGCCGTCGCGCCGAGGCTCTCGGCCGCCTGCGCCAGCCGGAAGTCGATGCCCCGCAGCACCGCGTAGAGGGTCAGGATCATGTAGGGGAGCAGGACATAGGTCATGCCCACCAGCACGCCGAAGCGGTTGTACATCAGCGGCAGCGAGCCCTCGACGAGGGCGAGGCTGCGCAGGCCGGTGTTGATGATCCCCTCGTTGCCCAGCAGCACCATCCAGGCGTAGGTGCGCACCAGTGAGCTGGTGAAGTACGGCACCACGACGAACAGCATCAGCAGGCGGGTCAGAAGGTTGCGCCGGGTGGCGAGGTAGTAGGCGATCGGGTAGCCGACGATCGCGGTCGCCGCCGTGACGGAGGCGCCGATCTCCACCGTCAGCCACATCACATAGAGGTTCGTGTCGCTGGCCAGCACCTGCTCGTACTTCGCGAGGCTCAGCCCCGGCACCAGCACGGAACGCAGCAGCAGGTTGCCGATCGGGATCACGAAGAGCGCGACGAGCGCGAGGATCGGCAGGCCGAGCAGGAAGGCGGCCCGCAGCGGAGTGAGCCGCGACGTCATGACCGTGCGGCGGGCAGCATCCAGGCGTCCCGCGGATCCCACGTTGCGCGCACGATCATCCCCGGCCGGAGGCCGCGGCTGGCCGGGCCCGCCTCGATCTGGGCCAGCATCGGCAGCCCGTCGGGCCGGCTGGCGCCGACCATCACGGCGTGGCCGATGAAGCGCAGCCCGTCGATGCGGACCGGCAGGCCGGGGGCGGCACCGCCCGCATCGTCGCCGGCGATGCGGCATTTCTCGGGCCTGATCATCACGGTCCGGCGCTCCCCGTGGCGTGCGGCGACGTCGGCGGCCAGGGAGATCTGCTCGCCGCCGTCGAGCCGCAGGCAGAGATCCCCGTGGGCATTCCTGTCGACCCGCCCGGTCAGCAGGTTGGACTCGCCCAGGAACTGCGCCACCGGCTGCGCGTTCGGCCGGTAGTACAGCTCGTCCGGCGTCCCATGCTGGGCGATGCGGCCGCCGATCATGACCGCGATGCGGTCCGACATGGCGAGCGCCTCCTCCTGGTCGTGCGTCACGTAGACGATCGTCGCGCCGAGCCGCTCGTGGATGCGCTTGATCTCGGTCTGCATCGACTGGCGCAGCCGCTTGTCCAGTGCGCCGAGGGGCTCGTCCATCAGGAGCGCGCGGGGCTCGAAGATGAGGGCGCGCGCCAGCGCGACGCGCTGCTGCTGGCCGCCGGACAGCTCGCGCGGCAGCGCGTGGCGCCGGTCGGCCAGCTCCACCGTCTCCAGGGCCCGCGTCACGCGCGCCTCGATCTCGCGCCGGGACATGCGGCGCAGCGCCAGCGGGAACGCCAGGTTCCGCGCCACGGTCATGTGCGGGAACAGGGCATAGCTCTGGAAGACCACGCCGAGGTCGCGCTTGCCCGGCGGCAGCGGGGTGACGTCCGTTCCGGCGATGCGCACGCTGCCCGCCGTGGGCTCGACGAAGCCGGCGATCATCATCAGCGTGGTCGTCTTGCCCGATCCGCTCGCGCCGAGCAGGGTCAGGAACTCGCCCGGCTCGACCGCGAGGTCGATGCCGTCGACGGCAGCCACGCCGGCGAAGCGCTTCGTCAGTCCGCCGAGGACGATCGGCGCTCCGCGAGCGGTCGTCATCGCCGTGCCGCCGGCCTACCGGCCCAACAGCCAGGCCTGCCAGCGCTCGCTCACCCGGGCGACGTTGTCCGCCCACCAGGCACCGTCCTGCTGGAAGTAGCCGAAGCCCCGGTCGGGATAGAGCTGGAAGCGGCGGGCGTGCTCCTCGGGGATCATCGTCCGTGCCCGGGCGTTGGTCGAGGGATAGGCGATCTGGGCCGCGACCGCCGCGTGGACGGCGGGCTGCATCGCGTAGTCGATGAAGCGGGCGGCGTTCTCGCGGTTGGGCGCATTCTTGACGATGGCGTAGAGCTGGAGCTGGCGCTTGCCCTGGTTCCACTGGACGTTCACGGGAACGCCGCGGTCGACGAGATCGAAGGCGCGCGCCACCCACATGGCGCCGAGCACCGCTTCCTTGCGCTCCATGAGCTGGGTCACCAGGGCGCCCGTGTCCCACCACTTCACGACATTCTTGCGGATGCGGTCGAGCGAGCGGAAGGCGCGGTCGACGTCGAGCGGATAGAGCCCCTCGACCGGCACGCCGTCGGCGAGGAGCGCGAACTCCAGCTCGGGCGCCGCGGCCTTGGCATCGGCCAGGGTACGCGGCCCGGGGAACCGCCCGGCGTCCCAGAACTCGGCCCAGCTCCGCGGCGGCGCGTCGCCGAACACGTCGGTGCGATAGACCATCACGGTGCCGAAATAGAAGGCGCCGACCATGGTCGGCCGCCGCACCGGCGCATCGATGTCGTTGGGATCGGTCAGGGTGAAGCGGCCGTAGTCGATCGGCTCCAGCATTCCCGCCTTGTCCAGCGACAGGAGGCCGAGCTCGCCCAGGTCGAGCACGTCGATCTGGGTGCGGCCGGCCTCGACCATCGCGCGAACCTGGCCCGCGGTGACCGCCTGGATCACGACCTCGATGCCGGTATCGCGGGTGAACGGGCCGAACAGCGACTTGTTCAGCGCTTCCTGGTAGGCGCCGCCGATCCCACGCACGACGACACGTCCGGCGGCGCGCTGCGCGCGCACCGCCGGCGCGGGGAGCGTGAGGGCCGCCGCGGCGACGCCGCCGAGAAGCTGCCTGCGCGTGAATCTCACGGTGCGGCTCGTCATCGCGATCTCCTTCCTCGTCGGGCAGGGGCGGAGCCGCGCGATGCGGTCTCCGGTGCGGGCGCCAGATCCCGCGGCGTCCAGTTCCACAGGCTCGCCCAGATCTCGTCGGAACGCTGCAGCGCCGCCCGGGTGCGGTCGCGGTCGGCGGCGGCGGTCGCCGCCACCAGCGCATTCGCCATGGCCAGCGCGCCGATATACGACCAGGTGACGCCGACGCCGTCGCGCGCCACGTAGAGCACGTGATGGGCGATCTGGGCGGCGGGCGAGGACGGCTTGTCGGTCATCGCGACCACCGTCGCCCCGCGCTCCCGGGCGAGTCGCAGGATCTCGGTTGTGTAGGGGACGTAGCGGGGAAACCCGATCCCGACGACGACGTGACCGGCGCCGACGACCTTCAGCCGCTCGCTGAGGTCGCCGACGGCGATCGTCAGGGCCTCGGCGTCGTCGAGGAACTGGTTGAGCTTCAGGGCGAGATAGGCGGCGATCGGGTAGGACGTGCTGTGGCCGACGACCCACACCTTCATGGCCGCGGACAGCAGCGCGACGATGGTCTCGTAGGTCCGGCGATCGTTGAGCTCCCGGTTGCGCCGGACGAGATACTCGTCGAGGGCGAACGACTGCTCGACGATGTCGGCGACGCTGCGGTCCGCCGTGGCGGCGTCGGCGACGCCGCCCCAGCCGGCGGCGACCAGGATCTCCTGCTTCAGGTCGCCGACGAGGTCCGGATAGCCGTCGTAGCCGAGGGCCCGGGCGAAGCGGACGACGGACGCGTCGCT
>JADZBA010000382.1 GCA_020852355.1 Alphaproteobacteria bacterium | reverse complement strand
TGGCTTCCAGCGCCTGCCGCAGGGCGAGAACTGGCGTGACGTCCGCGCGGCGCTGCCGGCCCGCGCCGTTCCGGGCGCCCGAGCGCCGAAGATCCACGTCACCACCACCCCCGCCGAGCTGATCGTCATCCGCGGCCAGCCGGCCCTGGCCGACATCCCGGGAACCGGCCTGCAGGTCGTCACCAATACCGGCGCCGACCTGTTCTTCCATCGCGCGGAGCGGCGCTACTATTTTCTCGTCGCCGGCCGCTGGTATCGCGCGGACTCGCTCGACGGGCCGTGGTCCTTCGCCACGCCCTCCCTGCCCGCGGACTTCGCGAAGGTGCCGACCAGCCATCCCAAGGCGCGCATCCGCGCTTCGGTGCCGGGTACGCCCGAGGCCAAGGAAGCGATCATGGTCGCGGCGATCCCGACCAGGGCGACCATCGCACGCAGCCAGGCGAAGCTCGTCGTGACCTACACCGGCACGCCGGCCTTCGTGGCCATCGGCGGCACGTCGCTGCACTACGCGCCCAACGCCTCGACGACGGTGATCCGCGTCTCCGACGGCAGCTTCTACGCCTGCGAGAAGGGCGTGTGGTTCTCCGCCACGTCGGCAAACGGGCCGTGGCAGGTGGCCGACAGCGTGCCGGCGGTGATCTACACGATCCCGCCGAGCGCCCCGGTGCACAATGTCACCTACGTCAAGGTGGAGAGCGCCACGCCGAGCACCGTCGTCGTCAGCTTCACCGCCGGCTACATGTACGGCTTCGTCAGCTCGGGCATCCTCGTCTGGGGGACGGGCTACTACTATCCGCCCTACTGGGTGCCCGGGCTGGTGGTCCCGATCTACTACCCCCGGCCCTACACCTGGGGGGCGGCCGTCTGGTACAGCCCCGTGACGAACACCTATTTCCGGGGCGGTGCCGTCTACGGACCCTACGGCGGCATCGGTGCCGGCGCGGTCTACAACCCGGCGACCGGCGCGTATGGCCGCGGCGTCGCCGTCTACGGGCCGAACGCCGGCTACGCGGTCGGCACGGCCTACAACCCGTCGACGGGCCGCTGGGTTCAGGGCGCCGCAGGCTACGGCCCGAACGGCGCCTGGCGCGCGGGCCGGGGCTACAACCCGAGCACCGGCGTCTTCGCAGCGGGCGTGACGGGCTCGAATCAGTACGGAAGCTGGGGCCGCGGCGTCGTCGTCCGCGGCGACGACTGGGCGCGCGGCGGCTATGTGTCCAATGCCCGCGGCAGCGCCGCCGGCGTCGTCACATCCGAAGGTACCGGCGTGGCGCGGACCGACGGCCCGCGCGGCACGACCACCGTCGTGCGCGGCCAGAACAACACCTATGTGGGTTATGACGGCGAAGTCTATCGGCGCTCGCAGACGGGTGGCTGGCAGCATTACGAGAACGGATCCTGGAGCAACCCCCAGCGCCCGAACGCGTCGCCGGCCCGCGGGCAGCCGCCATCGGCCGGCGGGCCGGGACAGGCGCGGCGGGATCCACCGCACGCCAACCAGCCGGGCCGCGCAGGCGGACAGCAACAGGGCTTACGCGACAACTCGACCGTGGCGGCCGGCGGCCGCACGTCGGGCGCGCAGCAGCCGGGCGCATTCGATCGGCAGAGCGTCACTGGTGCGGGTCAGAGCGGTCGCCGGGACGTCTTCGAAGGTCTCGACGGCGACGCGCGAGCGCGCGAAGCGGGCGCGCGGCGCCAGCAGCAGTTCGTCGGTGGACGACACGGGGGTGGCCGCTCCGAAGGCGGGAGGGCCGGCGGCGGGCGATTCCAGCGCTGAACCGGCAGGCGGCTACCGCGGCCGGTCGCCGGCGAGCGTGATGCGGTGCATCAGGCGGCGGAAGCCATGATAGTCGTTGACCGGGTTGTGCTGGGTCGAGCGGTTGTCCCAGAAGGCGATCGAGCCCGGCTGCCAGACGAAGCGGCAGGTGTGCTCCGGGCGGACCTGGTGGCGGAAGAGGTAGTCCAGCAGCGGCGCGCTCTCCTCCTCGGTCATGTCGGAGAAGCGCAGCGTGTGGGCGACGTTGACGTAGAGCGCCTTGCGGCCGCTTTCGGGGTGGGTGCGCACGACCGGATGCACGGCCGTGTACTCCTTGCGCGCGGCGGCGTTGGCGCTGTCCCTGATGCGGTCCTCGCGCGTCTTCGAGACGTCGGCCTTGGCCGAGCTGGCGATCGCGGTCATGCCGTCGAGCATGCGCCGCATGCCGGGCGACAGCGTCTCCCAGGCCATGAACATGTTGGCGAACAGCGTGTCGCCGCCATAGGGGGGCAGCTCGCGGGCGAGCAGGATGGAGCCCATCGGCGGCTCCTCCAGGTAGGTCGTGTCGGAGTGCCAGATGCCGCCGAAATTGACCCGCTCGCTCTCGCGCTTCAGCACCTCGATGATCTCGGGGAAGCCGGGCAGGCCCTTGACGAACGGGTACTCGACCGGTGTGCCGAAGCGGCGCGCGAAGGCGAGATAGCGCTCGGGCGCGAGGTCCTGGTCGCGGAAGAAGATCACGAGATGGTCGAGCAGCGCCTGCCGGATCGCCGCCACCGTCGCGTCGTCGAGGTCGCGGCCGAGATCGACGCCGGAGATCTCGGCACCGAGCGCGCCCGCGATCCTGCGGACGCCGATCCTGCCCTGGCTCATGCCGGCTCCTCCCCATCCTCGCGGTAGGGGATGGCGGCCAGGCCCATGTCCCAGAGCCGGCGCGCCGACGGCACGAGCTGCTCCTCGCGGATATGGGCGACGAGGCCCGCCGACCGGCTGACCACGGCGATGCCGCGCATGATCTCGCGCGGCATCGCGATCTCGCCCAGCAGTGCCGCGACCGCGCCCGTGGCGTTGATCGTCAGGTGGCGGCCGTAGACCGCGTCGACCTCCGTCGAGAGCGCGCGCAGGGCCGCGACATGGTCGCCCTTCACCCCCTCGGCCGCGGCCAGCGCGAAGAGTCGCGGCGTGCGCGGGTCGTCCGGCCGGTGCAGCGGATGGCCGAAGCCCGGCACGGCGCGCCGGCCGGCGCGGTGGCGCTCGGCGATCGCGCGCGCCCGGGCCGCGACGCCCTCGGGTGCGGCCAGCATCTCCTCGATCAGCGCCGACGCCCCCTCCATCGTGCCGATGAAGCGGCTGCCGACGCCGAGCAGGCCGGCGGCCACCGCCGCCTGGATCGCCTCGGTCGCGGAATCGTAGATGACGCGCGTCGCCAGCACGCTGGGCGTGATGCCGTGCTCCATCAGCGTCACCAGGACGGCGTCGAGCAGCACCGTCTGGGCGCGCGTCGGGCGCCGCCCGGTGATGTCGAGGTACATCATCTCGGTGAAGGTCACCTTGCCGATCAGGTCGTTCACGAGGTCGTGCCCGCGCACGAAGATGTGGTCGCTGTCGTGGTGGCTGATCCGCGTGTAGGGCTGCTCGCCGCTGCTCATCGTCCCCTCTCCCGCGCGATCGCGCCCGCGCGCCGGCGCGCCACGAATCCCGCCGGCCATCTTCCCCGACCCGCACCGCACCCGTCACCTCTCCTTCATGCCGCAGGCCGCCCGGCGGGTCAGGTGACCGGCAGCCTCATCGCCGGGTCGTAGTTCAGCCTGGGATCGTCGAAGCGCGTCGTCTTGGTGACGTAGGTGATCGCCGCCGCGCGTCGCGCGCGGGCGGAGCGGTTGGCGGCGGAGCGGTGGATGGTGCCGCCGTGGTGGAAGGAGACCCCGCCCTTGGGCACCGGCGCGGCCGTGAAGGCCAGGCGGTCGAGGATCGCCGCCGCGATCTGCAGGTGATGGGGCTGGCCCGGCGGCGCCGCATGGGGGTGGATCGGGCCGCGATGGGAGCCGTCGACGAACTCCAGGCAGCCGTTCTCGGGCGTCGCCTCGTCGAGGGCGATCCAGGCGGTCACCAGCCCGTCGGGATCGTTGGGGCCGGCATAGAAATTGTCCTGGTGCGCCGGCTTCGGACTGCCGTCCAGCGGCGGCTTGAAGAAGATCTGGCTGAAATAGACGTCGACCCCGGGGCCGATCAGCGTCTCGACCGCGGCGACCAGCGCCGGCGCCGCCGCGAGCCGGCGGAAGAGCGGGCGATGGCGCACGGGATGGTCGATCCAGCGCGGCCGGCCGCCCGTCTCGACATGCTTCGCTCGGGCGGCGGCGTCGAGGCCGGCGATGACGTCGGACGCGAACGCGTCGGCATCGGCGCCGGCCGCATCCATCCGGGCCGCGTCGAAGATGCCGGCGAGGGTGACGTGCCCGTCGCGGCGGAAGCGCTCGCGCGCGGCGTGCAGGGCGGCGGTCGCCATGACGGTCGCGGTCATCTCCGTCCTCCGTCAGTCGGGCAGCCGGATCGCGGGATCGAGCAGCGCGTTGGTGTAGGCGCCGGTCACGTCGAAGGGGCGATCCAGCGTGAAGTGCTCCGCGACCAGGGCATAGTCCGCCGCCATCCGCGCGGGATCGAAATGGCCCAGCGCCGTCGTGCGGAAGTGGCGGTCGTCCATCAGCTCGCGCGTCAGCCGCCACGTCTCCAGCTCGTTGTCGACCGTGAGCCCGCTGTTGGCCGCGACGAGCGCCTCGATGCACGGGCGCGGCGCCTCCCAGCAGGCGCGGAAGGCGCGCTGCGTCGTGCGCACGAAGGCGCGCGCGACGTCCGGCTTGCCCGCCAGGAAGGCGCCGTTGACGACCAGCGCGTTGGAATAGGGGTTGATGCCGACGTCCTTCCAGGCGAGGTAGCCCATGTCGTCGCCGAGCGCCTTCGCGAAGAAGGCGTGGCCGCTGTAGAAGCTCTGGGTGAAGTCGATGCCGCCCGACTTCAGCATCTGCAGCTTGGCCAGCGGCGCCACGTTGACCATGGTCACCGACGCGGGGTCGATGCCGGCCTTGCGGGCGAAGGCGGGCCACATGATGCGGCCGGCGTCGCCCGGCGGCGCCCCCAGGCGCTTGCCGGCGAGGTCCTTCACGCCGGCGATGCCGCTGCTCTTCAGCCAGTACATGCCGAAGGGCGAGTTGGCGTAGATCGCCATCGCGGCGACCACGTCCGCCCCCTTGCCGCGGCCGACCAGGACCGAGCCCATGTCGGCGATGCCGACCGCGTTCCGGCCGACGCCGACCTTCTGCACCGCGGCACCCGACCCCTGCCCCGGCTCGATCGAGAGATCGATGCCGGCCGCCGCGTACCAGCCCCGGGCACGGGCGTGGGAGTAGGGCGCGTGGTCGCCCGAGGCGACGAAGTTGAGGACCAGGGCCAGCGGCTCCGCCGCCGCCGCCGGGCTCCCGCCGGCCGGCGCGGCGAGCAGCGCCGCAGCAAGGATTCTCGCCATCATCGGACGTCACTCCCCGATCGACGCCGGCCACGCCCGCCGACGCGCCGCGCCGTTCGCACCAGCAGTAGCGCATGGCGCCGCCCGGCTCCAGGCCGCCATTCGGGGGGCGGCGATGGGGCCCTCGCCATGTTCGTCGGGACGAAGGAGGCGACGATGTCTCCTGCCGGAGACTGCCCGGCCGACCGATCCGCTTGACACGCCCCCGCCCCGCCCCCATCCTCTGCCGCGTCATGATCATCGGCTCGGCCCTCGTCCTGCGACTTCGCCGCCCGGCCCCTTGAGGGGGGTCGGGACCGTTCGCGTTCGTCGTTCGACTGGTTGCCGGTGATGTCATGCCTTCCCATCGATCCTGCCGCTACGACCGTTGCCGCCGGGTGATCCGGCGCATCGACCGCTCCCGCTTCGACCGCAGCCTGCGACTTCCCGGCGGCCGCCGGGACTGACGGCCGCCCGGCGGCCGACGCCTCCTCCGCCGTATTCGCCCGTCACGCCGAATACACGCCCATCCGAGAGAGCGGAATCGCAGCCATGCTGAAGAATCCCGAGACCAAGTACCGCCCGTTCCAGCCGATCGACCTGCCCGACCGCACCTGGCCGTCGCGCACCATCACGGCCCCGCCCCTCTGGTGCTCGGTCGACCTGCGCGACGGCAACCAGGCGCTGATCGACCCGATGGACGGCGAGAAGAAGCGCCGCTTCTTCGACACGCTGGTGAAGGCCGGCTTCAAGGAGATCGAGGTCGGCTTCCCGTCCGCGTCCCAGACCGACTTCGACTTCTTCCGCAGCATCATCGAGGGCGGCGCCATCCCCGCGGACGTCACCATCCAGGCCCTGACGCAGTCGCGCGAGGAGCTGATCCTGCGCACCTTCGAGGCGCTGCAGGGCGCGCGGCGCGCCATCGTCCATCTCTACAACGCCACCTCGCCGGTCTTCCGCCGCACCGTCTTCGGCATGGAGAAGAAGGACGTCGTGGCGCTGGCCGTGGCCGGCGTGCGCACCATCCTGGCGGAGGCGCGCAAGCGGCCCGAGACGGAATGGGTGCTGGAATACTCGCCCGAGACCTTCAGCGCGACCGAGCCGGAGTTCGCGGTCGAGGTCTGCGAGGCGGTGATGGACGTCTGGCAGCCGACGCCCGCGCGCAAGGTCATCTTCAACCTGCCGGCGACGGTCGAGGTGGCGGGGCCGCACATCTTCGCCGACCAGATCGAGCTGTTCTGCCGCAGCATCTCGCGGCGCGATTCGATCGTCGTCAGCGTCCATCCGCACAACGACCGCGGCACCGGCGTCGCGGCCGCCGAGCTGGCGGTGATGGCCGGCGCCGACCGCGTCGAGGGCTGCCTCTTCGGCAACGGCGAGCGCACCGGCAACGTCGACGTCGTGACGCTCGCCCTCAACCTGTACACCCAGGGCGTCGATCCCCGGCTCGACTTCTCGAACATGCGCGAGGTCGTGCGCACGGTCGAGTACTGCAACCGCCTGCCCGTGCACCCGCGCCACCCCTATGCCGGCGAGCTGGTGTTCACCGCCTTCTCCGGGTCGCACCAGGACGCCATCAAGAAGGGCTTCGCCGCCCGCTCCGCCCGCAACGACGACGTCTGGGAGGTGCCCTACCTGCCGATCGACCCGGCCGACCTGGGCGAGACCTACGAGGCGGTGATCCGCGTCAACAGCCAGTCCGGCAAGGGCGGCGTCGCCTGGGTGCTGGAGCAGGACAAGGGGCTGCAGCTGCCGCGGCGCATGCAGATCGACTTCAGCCGCGTCGTCCAGAGCCTTGCCGACGAGACCGGTCGCGAGATGACCGCCGAGGACATCTGGAACGCCTTCCGCGACGCCTACTGCCTGGAGAACGGCGCCGGCGGCGCGGCACAGCGCTTCGGCCTCCTCGACTACGCCGACGCCGGGCCGTCGCGGCCGGGCGACGGGCGGCGCTTCACCGGCCGCATCAACGTCGACGGCGTCGAGCGGCGGGTCAGCGGCCGCGGCAACGGCCTCATCTCGGGCGTGCTCGACGCGCTGAAGCAGGAATGCGGCATGGAGCTCGACGTCGCCGACTACCATGAGCACGCGCTGCGCCAGGGCTCGGACGCGCAGGCCGCCGCCTACCTCGAATGCCGCACGCCCGACGGCCGCACGGTGTTCGGCATCGGCATCGACGCGGACATCGCCACCGCCTCGGTCAAGGCGGTGCTGAGCGCGGCCAACGTCGCGGCGCGCAAGTAGCCGGCGCCACCTCTCTCCGCCCGCCGCGGGCGGAGAGAGGTCCCCGGCGGAAGCCGACGCTCCCTGGCAATGCCGTCGGCGCATCGATGCGGCGCCCGGGGGTGCCGCGGTCGGCACGTTCGACTTGCATCGCCGGCTCCGGCGGGCCATATGTTCGCCCAATGTGCCTGCGTGATGCGGGCACGAGCCCCAATCCGTTTCCCGGCTCCGCTCCATGAGGGCGCCGCACCCATGCGGCGCAGCGAAAGGCGATCATGCAGGTCTTCGTCAAGGACAACGACGTCAACGCCGCACTCCGCGTGCTGAAGAAGAAGATGCAGCGCGAGGGCGTCTTCCGCGAGATGAAGCGCCGGCGCGCCTACGAGAAGCCGTCCGAGCGCGCCGTGCGCGAGCGCGCCGAGGCCATCCGCCGCCATCGCAAGGCGATGCGCAAGCGCCTGGAGCGCGAGGGGTATTGAACGCCCATCGCGGGTCGCGGATGCGGCCGCAGCCGCGGGCGACGCGCGCCTTCGACACCGCCCGCCCGATCGAGATCTTCCGGGTCGCCGGCCGCCGCCCAGCCAACGTCTGGGTCGACGACAACGGCACGCCGACCGCGTCGGGCAATACGGCGCAGCGGATGAAGGAGCTGGTGTACTGGCGCACCCGCACCCGGCCCGGCGAGCAGATCCAGGAGCGCCTGGGCGGCCTCTACGTCGTGACCACCGCGGGCGACTGCCATCCCGTGGCGCTCAGCGAGCCGCAGGAAGCGACGCCGGAAACCGCCTTCCTCGGCGCCCAGTCGATTCGTGAGCGCGACGCCGCCCGCGTCGCCGAGCTGATCGCGTCGGGCGACCTGGTCGAGGGCACCGGCCTCAGGCTGCGCGGGCCGCCGTCGCGGCCGGGCGACCGGCTGCTGCCGGCCGGGCACCCGCTGATCGTCGACGAGCGGCCGGCCGACATCGACGCGCCGACCCCGCCGCCGCGCCGGGTCGCGCCGCAGCGCTGGTCGTAGGGAGCACCGGTCGTAGGGCCGGCGACTTCTCCACCAGGGCCGCGGGCGACCGCGGCCCTTCCTACATCCGGAACACTCCGAAGCGCGTCGCCTCGGCCGGCGCCTCCAGCGCCGCCGCCAGGCCCAGCGCCAGCACCCGGCGCGTGTCGGCCGGGTCGATCACGCCGTCGTCCCACAGGCGCGCGCTGGCGTAGAAGGGATGGCCCTGGGTCTCGTACTGGGCGCGCACGGGGGCCTTGAACGCCGCCTCTTCCTCGGCGCTCCAGCTGCCGCCGGCCGCCTCGAGGTTGTCGCGCCGCACCTGCGCCAGGACGGCCGCCGCCTGCTCGCCGCCCATGACCGAGATGCGGGCGTTGGGCCACATCCACAGGAAGCGCGGGTCGAAGGCGCGGCCGCACATGCCGTAGTTGCCGGCCCCGAAGCTGCCGCCGACGATGACCGTCAGCTTCGGGACGCGCGCGCAGGACACTGCGGTCACCAGCTTCGCCCCGTCCTTGGCGATGCCGCCCGCCTCGTACTTCCGCCCGACCATGAAGCCGGTGATGTTCTGCAGGAACACCAGCGGGATGCCGCGCTGGCAGCACAGCTCGATGAAGTGGGCGCCCTTCTGCGCCGACTCCGAGAACAGGATGCCGTTGTTGGCGAGGATGCCGACCGGCATCCCCCAGATGTGCGCGAAGCCG
>JADZBA010000381.1 GCA_020852355.1 Alphaproteobacteria bacterium | reverse complement strand
CGGATAGCCGCCGATGCGCCGGCCATAGGCCTCGCCGATGCGGTAGTCCTGGACCAGCGCCACGTCGGCGCTGGTGCCGCCCATGTCGAAGGTGATGACGTCGCCGAAGCCCGAGCGCATGGACTGGCGCACCGCGCCGACGACGCCCGCCGCCGGGCCGGAGAACAGCGCGGTGATGGCGCTCCGGCGCATCGCCGCGGCCGGCAGGCGGCCGCCGTTCGACTGCATGACGCTGAAGCGCCCGGCGAAGCCGTCGGCGGCCAGCCGGCTCTCGAAACCTCCGAGATAGCGGTCGATCACCGGCTGGACGAAGGCCGAGAGCGTCGTGGTCGAGGCGCGCTCGAACTCGCGGAAGACGCGGCTGACGTCGTGCGAGCAGGTGACGAGGACGTTCGGCAGGGCCTCGGCGACCAGTGCCGCCACTCGCCGCTCGTGCCCCGGATCGGCGTAGGCGTTCAGCAGGCAGATCGCGATCGCCTCGTAGCGGCCCTCGAGGAGCCGCGGCAGCACGCGCCGGCGGAGATCCTCCTCGTCCAGCGCTTCGGCGCGCGTGCCGTCGGCGAGCGTCCGCTCGCGGACCTCGAAGGTATCGCGGCGCGCCACCACCGGCACCGGCTTGCGGTATTCCAGGTCGTAGATCAGCCGGCGGTCGTGGCGCTGGAGCTGCAGCAGGTCGCGGAATCCGGCGGTGACCAGGAAGGCGAGCCGGGCGCCCTTGCGCTCCAGCACGGCGTTGGTCGCGACCGTCGAGCCGTGCGCGAGGTCCTCGATCCGCGCGAAGTCCAGACCCGCCGCGCGCAATGCATCATGGGCGCCGATGTCCGGGCTCCGCGGCGTGCTCGGCACCTTGGTCACCAGCACCCGGTCGCCGTCGAAGGCCACCAGGTCCGTGAACGTGCCCCCGACCTCTACGCCCGCTCGCATCGGCTCGATCCTGTAACGTTGATCATGGGATGGGATCGCCGCCGGTCTTCGGACCGTCCGATGCGGGCCTGGAGCGCGTGCGACGGCCGATCGCAAGCATCGAGCATAGTGAACGCGGTTTCAATATCATTCACCCGCACACTCCGGATTCGCCGTCCTCCGACGGCGCGGAACGCGACTGGAACCGCATGACCGCCGAGCCCGCCGCCGCACCCTGCGAGCGTACCGCCACCGCGATGATCGCCGGCTATGGCGACGGCTCGCTGAGCCCGGTCGAGGTCGTCGCCGGCTGCGTCGAGCGCATCGAGCGGCTGAACGGGGCGCTCGCCGCGATCTGCTGGTGGGACGGTGAGCGGGCGATCGCGGATGCCCGGGCGTCGGAGGCGCGCTGGCGCTCCGGGACGCCGGTCGGACCGCTGGACGGCGTGCCCGTGACGATCAAGGACTTTTTCGACGTGCGCGGCTGGCCGACGCGGCGCGGTGCCGCCGCGCTCGCCGACGCGCCGCCCGCCGCCGGCGACGCGCCGGCGGTCGCACGGCTGCGCGAGGCCGGCGCGATCATCCTCGGCAAGACCTCGGCGACGGAGCTAGGCCACAAGGCTTCGGGCATCTCCTCGCTCAGCGGCATCGTCCGCAATCCGTGGAACCCGGGCTGGAGCGCCGGCGGATCGTCGTGCGGCGCCGCGGTCGCCGCGGCGACCGGAATGGCGCCGCTCAATCTCGGCAGCGACGCCGCCGGGTCGATCCGGGTCCCGGCGAGCTTCTGCGGCGTCTACGGGCACAAGCCGAGCGGCGGCCTGGTGCCCGCCTTTCCGCCCAGCGCCTTCGGGCCGGTCGCGGTCCAGGGACCGCTGACGCGCGACGTCGCCGACGCCAGGCTGATGCTGGAGATCATGGCGCAGCCCGACCAGCGCGACTGGCTCGGCCAGCCGCCCGGCGCCCGGCCGCTCGACGGGCGCGCCATCCCCGACGTCGCCGCCCTTCGCCTCGTCACCGCCCCGGGGATCAACGGCTGCGTGGTGGAGGGCGCGGCGCACGACGCGTTCGAGGCCGCGATCGCGGCGCTCGAGGCCGCCGGCGCCGCGGTGACGCGGACGACGATCGCGGTTGAAGACCTGCTCGCCTGGTTCCACACGGTTTGGCACACCGCGGTGGCGGCCGGCGCCCATCACCTGCCGCCGGCGGTCGTCGCCCGCCTGGAGCCGACCCTGGTCGCCATGATCGAGCGCGGGCGCAGGATCAGCGCAGTCGAGCACACCATGGCGCAGCTCTTCTTCGCCGACCTGGCCCAGCGCCTCAGGCGCCTCGTCGGCGACGCGCACGGGCTCCTGCTGCCGACCCTGCCGTTCGCCGCCTTCGCGGCCGACGCCGAGCATCCAGGCGCGGCGCCCGCCGAGGGCTGGCTCGCCTGGGACGAGACCTGCTTCGTCTTCAACGCGACGCTGATGCCGGCGAGCAGCGTTCCCGTCGGTTTCCTGGCCGACGGCAGGCCGACCGCCGTGCAGATCGCCGGCCCGCGCTGGTCGGACGGGACGGTGATGAACGCGGCCGAGCTGGTCCGCCGCGTCCTGCCCGCGCCGACCCTGGCGCCGGCACCAGTCGCGTGACCCCATCGCCTCGCTTCACTATGGTCGAGTGAACAGGCGACACGAGAATTTCAGAACGCGGACACGCGTCGTCGACGGGAGAGTGAACGACCCATGGCCCGCCGGTCCCTCGGACATGAGCTCGCCCCGGCGAAGCCGCCGGCGGAGCTCGATGCGCCCGCCGACCTCGACGGCTGGGACGGCCGCCAGCTCCACGAGCTGCGCCGCG
>JADZBA010000380.1 GCA_020852355.1 Alphaproteobacteria bacterium | reverse complement strand
TCGATCTACAAGCGCGAGGAGGACGGCATCGTCCTCGTCGACCAGGACAAGTGCCGCGGCTGGCGCATGTGCGTCAGCGCCTGCCCGTACAAGAAGATCTACTACAACTGGCAGTCGGGTAAGGCCGAGAAGTGCACCTTCTGCTACCCGCGCATCGAGGTCGGCGAGCCGACCGTGTGCTCGGAGACCTGCGTCGGCCGCATCCGCTATCTCGGCGTGCTGCTCTACGACGCCGACCGCATCGAGGAGGTGGCGAGCGTCGCCGACGAGCACCAGCTCTACCCGGCCCAGCTCTCGCTGTTCCTCGATCCCAACGATGCCGAGGTGATCGCCGCCGCGCGGCGCGACGGCGTGCCGGAGGCGTGGATCGACGCCGCCCGGCGCTCGCCGACCTACAAGATGGCGATCGACTGGAAGATCGCCTTCCCGCTGCATCCCGAGTACCGCACGCTGCCGATGGTCTGGTACGTGCCGCCGCTCTCGCCGATCCAGGCGGCGGCCGACGCCGGCCGCATCGCCATGTCCGACGCGCTGCCCGACGTGCGCTCGCTGCGCATCCCGCTGCGCTACCTCGCCAACCTGCTGACCGCCGGCGACGAGCGGCCGGTCGCCCACGCCCTGGAGCGGCTGCTGGCGATGCGTGCCTTCATGCGCGGCCGCCACGTCGAGGGCGTCGACGACGACCGGGTGCTGGACCGCGTCGGGCTCGACGTGCGGATGGTCGAGGACATGTACCGCTACCTCGCCATCGCCAATTACGAGGACCGCTACGTGATCCCCTCGACGCACCGCGAGTATGCGGAGAACACCTTCGACCTCAAGGGTGCGTGCGGGTTCTCGTTCGGCAACGGCTGCTCCGACGGCGCGTCGGCGCCGAGCCTGTTCGGCAGCAAGGCGCGGCCCAGGCCGCCGGTCGACGCGGAGGGCGGGCGATGAAGACGTACCGGGTGCTGGCCCGCCTGCTCGCCTATCCCGACGCGGACCTCGTCGCGGCGACGGCCGAGCTGGCGGCGGTGCTGGAGGGCGAGGGCCTGCTGCCGCGGCCGCAGCGCCGCGCGCTGCGGCCGCTGCTGGCGGAGCTGGCGGCGGGCGACGTGCTCGACCTGCAGGCCGGCTACGTCGACCTCTTCGACCGCGTGCGCTCGCTCTCGCTCAACCTCTTCGAGCATGTCCACGGGGAGGGGCGCGAGCGCGGCCAGGCGATGGTCGAGCTGGTCGAGCTCTATCGCAGCCGCGGCCTCGACGTCACGGCGCGCGAGCTGCCCGACCACCTGCCGCTGGTGCTGGAGTTCCTGTCGCTGGAGCCCGCGGCCGAGGCCGCCCGCCTGCTCGCCGAGACGGCACCGGTGCTGGCGCTGCTCGCCGCCCGGCTCGACAAGCGCGGCAGCGCCTATGCCGCGGTCTTCCATGCCCTGCTGCATCTCGCCGGCGCCGGCACGGCGGCCGTCGCCGACGATGCCGCCGCCGACGAGGACAGCCCCGAGGCGCTCGACCGGGCGTGGGAGGAGGCCGCCGTGGCCTTCGGCCCGGATGGGGCGCCCGGGATCGCCCGGGGCGGCGACGCGGCCGGCTGCGGCCGGGCGCAGGAATGGGTCGCCCGGATGCAGGGCGCGCGCGAGGGAGCCGGCCGATGAACGACTATCTCCACGGTCTCGTCTTCGGGATCTATCCCTATGTCTGCCTCAGCGTCTTCCTGCTCGGCAGCCTCATCCGCTTCGACCGCGAGCAGTACACTTGGCGCTCGGGGTCCAGCCAGCTCCTGCGCGCCCGGCAGCTCCGCTGGGGCAGCAACCTCTTCCATGTCGGCATTCTCTTCCTGTTCGCCGGGCATCTCGTCGGGCTGCTGACGCCGCACGCCGTCTACGAGCTGGTCATTGACGCCGGCAGCAAGCAGATGCTGGCGATCGTGTCGGGCGGCATCGCCGGCGCGCTGTGCTTCGTCGGCCTGACGCTGCTGCTCCATCGCCGCCTCTCGGACCCGCGCATCCGCAAGACCAGCAGCATGATGGACATCGCCATCCTGGGGCTGCTCTGGGTGCAGCTCGTGCTCGGCATGGTGACGTTGCCCTACTCGCTGGCCCATCGCGACGGCAGCGTGATGATCCAGCTCTCCGAGTGGGCGCAGCGCATCGTCACCTTCCGCGGCGACGCGGCGGTGCAGATCGCCGGCGTGGCGTGGCCCTACCAGCTCCACATCGTGCTCGGGCTCACGATCTTCCTCGTCTTTCCCTTTAGCCGGCTGGTCCACATCTGGAGCGCGCCCGTCTGGTACGTGTTCCGGCGCTACCAGGTGGTCCGTCGGCGTGGACCGGGCGCGCTCGCCCGCTGAGCGGAGACAAGTCATGACCACCACCATCACCGACCGCATCGACGCCATCACCGCGATCCGGCCCGAATGGCGCCGCGCCGACCCGCCGCCGCCGCGCAGCGTCAAGATCGAGCTGACGGCGCGCTGCAACTTCGCCTGCAGCTTCTGCGCCCGCTCGGCGCGGCTGCGCGACCAGCACGACATGGACCGCGCCCTGTTCGAGCGGCTGCTGCGCGAGATGCGGGCGGCGGGAGTCGAGGAGATCGGGCTCTTCTATCTCGGCGAGTCGTTCCTGTGCCGATGGCTGGAGGAGGCGATCGCCTTCGCCAAGGAGGAGTGCGGCTTTCCCTACGTCTTCCTCACCACCAACGGCTCGCTCGCCACGCCGGAGCGGCTGGAAGGCTGCTTCGAGGCGGGCCTCGATTCCCTCAAGTTCTCGTTCAACTACGCCGACGCCGGGCAGTTCACGGAGGTGGCGCGGGTCAAGCCGGCGCTCTACCAGCGGATGATCGCCAACATCGCGCAGGCGCGCGCCGTGCGCGACTGGGTGGCGACCAAGACGGGGCGGCGCTGCGGCCTCTACGCCTCCTACATCGAGTATGACGGCGGCCAGCGCGCGCGCATGGAGGAGGCGGTCGCGGCGATCCGCCCCTTCGTCGACGAGGTCTACGCGCTCCCCCTTTACAGCCAGGCCGACCTGGTGACGGCGGAGGAGAAGGCGCTCGGCTGGGTCCCGACGGCCGGCAACCGCGGCCGCGTCGGCGCCCTGCGCGAGCCGATTCCCTGCTGGTCGATCTTCACCGAAGGCCACATCACCTGGGACGGCAAGCTCTCGGCCTGCTGCTTCGACCATGACGGCCGCTTCCACATGGCGGACCTGACCAGGACGCCGTTCGCCGAGGGCTGGCACAGCGAGCGGTTCCAGGCGCTGCGCGCCGCCCATCTCGCCCGCCGGATCCAGGGCACGCCCTGCGAATCCTGCGTGGCGTTCGCCTGATGCGGGAAGGGAGCGGGTCATGACGGTCGCCATCGGCGAGCGCGAGATCAGCGAGGCCGCGATCGCGGCGGAGATGCAGTACCACCCCGCCGCGACGCAGGAGGACGCGTGGACGGCGGCGGCGACGGCCCTGGTGGTGCGCCGGCTCCTGCTCGACGAGGCGGCGCGGGAGGGCCTGTGGTCGGAGTCGCCCGATGCCGGGCGTGGCGACGCCGAGGGCGGCGACGCCGAGGCGGCGATCGCCCGCCTGCTCGAGCGCACCGTCGCCGTCCCGGTCGCCGACGAGGCGACCTGCCGGCGCTGGTACGAGCGCAACCCGGCGCGGTTCCGGTCGCCCGATCTCTACGAGGCCCGCCACATCCTGCTGGCGGCGGCACCCGACGACGCGGAGGCGCGGGCGGCGGCCAAGGCCCGTGCCGTCGAGCTGATCGCGGCGATCGCCGCCGCCCCCGAGCGCTTCGGCGCGTTCGCCCGTGCCGAATCCGCGTGCCCGTCGAAGGACCAGGACGGCCATCTCGGCCAGTTCACCGCCGGCACGACGGTGCCGGAGCTGGAGACCTTCCTGGCGGCGCTGGAGGAGGGGCAGCTCTCGCCGGTGCCGGTGGAGACGCGCTACGGCGTGCACGTGGTGCGGCTGCTGCGGCGGGTGCCCGGCCGGGTGGTGCCGTTCGAGGCGGCCCGCGAGCGCATCGCCGAGCAGCTCGCCGACGGCGCCTGGCGGATGGCCGTGCGTCAGTACCTGATGCGGCTCGCCGCCGAGGCCGACGTGCGCGGCATCGACCTCCCCAGGGCGACGGGCCCCCTGATGCAGTAGAGGGGTGGCGACGATGGCGACGGTGTCGATCGAGGAGCCGGCGGCCGACGAGCGGCGGCCGCGGCTGACGCTCCTGGCGTCGGGGTTCCGGCCGTTCTTCCTGCTGGCGGCGTGGTACGCCGCCCTGGCGTTGCCCCTGTGGCTCGCGGCATGGACCGGTACGGTCGACTTCGCGCCGCCCATGGGCGCCCATCTCTGGCACGCCCACGAGATGCTGTTCGGCTTCGCCGCGGCGGGCCTCGCCGGGTTCCTGCTGACCGCCGCACCCAACTGGACCGGGACCCGGCCGCTTTCGGGTGCGCCGCTCGCGTTGCTCGTGGCGGTCTGGATCGCGGGCCGGGCGGGGATGCTCGGCCTCCTGCCGCCGGCGGTGGCGGTCGCCGCGGACCTCGCCTTCCTGCCGCTCCTCGGCCTCTGCGTCGGCCGCGCGATCGTCGCGCGGTCCGGCCGGCGCAACGGCGTCCTCCTGGTCTTTCTGCTCGCCCTGACCCTGGCGAACGCGGCGGTGCAGCTCGACCTCGGCGTCGTCGACGGCACGGCGGCGCTGCGCACCGGCGTCGGGCTGCTCGTCGTGCTCATCGGGCTCATCGGCGGGCGCATCGTGCCGGCCTTCACCCAGAGCGGCCTGCGCATGGCCGGCCACGCCGCGACGATCGCGCCGGCGCCGACGCTCGACCGGCTCGCGGTCCTGGCGCTGGCGGTCGCGGTCGTCGCCGATGCGGCGCCGGTCCCGGCCTACCTGGTCGCGGCAGCGGCCGGGCTCGCCGCCGTGCTGCATGCCGTGCGCCTCGCGCGCTGGCAGGGCTGGCGCGCGGGCGGCCTGCCGCTCGTCTGGGTGCTGCATCTGGGATACGCCTTCGTCGTCGCCGGCGCGGCCCTGCTCGCCGCCGCCCGCCTGGACCTGGTTCCCGCGTCGGCGGCGCTCCACGCCTGGTCGGCGGGTGCCGTCGGCACGATGCTGCTGGCCGTCATGTCGCGCGCCTCGCTCGGCCATTCCGGCCGGACGCTGGCTGCCGGCCCCGCCCTGGTGGCGGCCTACGTGCTGGTCGTCGCGGGCGCCGCCCTCAGGGTCGCCGGCGCCGCGGCCGAGGGCGAGGCGACCCTGCCGCTGACGCTGCTCGGCGGCGCGGCCTGGAGCCTCGGCTATCTCACGTTCGCGGTCGCGTTCCTGCCGGTGTGGCTGCGCGCCCGCGCCGACGG
>JADZBA010000379.1 GCA_020852355.1 Alphaproteobacteria bacterium | reverse complement strand
TCGACGTCTTCGTGCTCGACCCCGGCCCGCGCGTCAGCGGCCTCGACGTCGGCGCATTCGACGAGTTCGACCCGAGGAAGCTCACGAACCTCGCCACGGTGCCGGACGGGCTGGCCGACGAATGGGGCGTCACGGTCGCCGCGCAGGTGGTCGGCATCGCCTACAACCCGAAGAAGGTGCCGGAGCCCAAGGGGTGGGACGACCTGCTGCAGGAGCCCTGGGTTTCGCGCCTCGGCCTGACCGGCTTCCAGACGACGTTCGGCACGGTGTCGATCATCGAGATCGCCAGGCGCTTCGGAGGCTCCGAGGCCGATGTCGGCCCGTTCTTCACGGAGATGCGCAAGGTCCTGCCGAAGATCGCCGCGATCGGCGCGCCGCAGGCGATGGCCGGCCTGTTCCAGCAGGGCCGGTGCGACGTCCTCTACACCAACACCCAGACCGTCTCGATCCTGAAGGCCCGCGGCGCGGACATCGAGTTCGTCAAGCCGGCGACGGGCGCGGTCGCGTTCTTCACGACGATGCACATCGCCAAGGGCGCCGCAGAGCAGGAGAACGCGTACCGGTACATCGACACCGTCATTTCCAGGGAAGTGCAGGCGGCGCTGATGGTGCCGCCCTGGAGCTTCGTCCCCGTCAACAAGGAGGTGACGCTCGATCCCGGGCTGCCGATGAAGAGCCTCGACGAGATGGCCGGCTTCGTGCGGCACGACTGGGCCAGGATCAATCCGCTGCGCGCCGGCTGGATCGAGCGCTTCAACAAGGACGTCGCGAGGTGAGCGATGCGGCGGCGGGACTCGCTTCGGGCGGCGTCGCGGGCCCGGCGAAAGACCGGCGTAGTGGTGGCCGCCGGGTCCTGCGCGCCGCCGGCAACCGCCTCTCCGGCGGCGGTGGGTGCGTTCCTCGCCTTCATCGCCGCCCGCGACGACGTGCCGGTGTCGGCGTTCCTCGCCGGCCCGCGCAGCGACATGCGGCCGATCGCATGTGGGGAACGACGGAGAGCACGCTCGACATTCGGGTCGCCGCCGTCTCCGGGGTCTTGATCGCCGTCGTCCGGACCCTGATGCTGCTGATGGAGCGGCTGACCGGCCTGACCGGCCGCATGTCGAGCCCGGGGGAAAGATGGAACTCGTCACCCAACCGCTGACCGCCGCGGCGTTCGCGCCCTACGGCGACGTGCTGGAGGCGCCGGCCGAGGCCGGCCGCCTCTATTTCGAGGACGGGCTCGGCAACCTGCGCGCGCACGCCCGGCCGAGCCTCTCGATGTCGCTGCGCGCCAACCTCGACCGGCTGCCGCTGAAGGCGACGGTGCTGGAGCGCCATGAGTTCTCCTCGCAGAGCTTCGTCGCCCTGGAGCCGGCGCGCTGGCTGGTGATCGTCTGCCCCCACGCCGCCGCCGGCGGCCCGGACGTCGCCGGGGCACGCGCCTTCCTCGCCGGGCCGGGCCAGGGCGTTACCTACCGCCCGAACACTTGGCACCATGGCCTGACGGTGCTCGACCACCCGACGCGCTTCGCCGTGTTCATGTGGCGCGACGGCACCGGGGGCGACGAGGAGTTCGTGCCGGTGACGCCCTTCACGGTCCGCCTGCCCGCCTGATCCTCCGCCCCCGCGATTCCGCGGGTCCGAGGAGACCGCCCATGGCCGGGCAGCCCGCCCGCGACCTCGTCGGCTACGGCCGGACCCCGGCCGACCCGCAATGGCCGGGGCTCATGCGGCTCTCCAGGAGCGCGGCCTGCACATGCGCCTGATCGGCCACCCTGCCCGCGCCGTCGGCCTGGAGCGACTGCTCGACCACGTGCTCGGCCTCGAGGACGTCCGGGTGACCCGGCGCATCGACATCGCGCGGCACTGGCGCGCGGTGCATCCCCACGCCGGCTGATATCGGGCGCACCGCACCGACGCGTCCGACCCGCCCGGCCGCGCCAACGGCCGGCGGCGGCCCGATCGCCGGTCGCGACCGTCACTCGACGGGCGTCGCGAGCGATCGTGTCGCGCCCTGGAGCAGCCCGGCCATCCGGGCGCTTCGCGCCGCCGCGTCGTCGTAGAGCCGATAGCCGTAGCTGACGGCGGTGGTGAACGCCGCCGCGGCGAGGCCGGCGGCACCCGCGGCCACCGCGCCGACCCACCCGCCGGACGCCGCGGCGGCCGCAATGCCGGAGCCCGGCGTTACGGCGCCGACCGCCGCCGTGCTCGCCGCCGTCGTCGCACCGGCCGCGACGCCGGCGGCACCCGCCCCGCCGCTCACGGCGGCGGCGGCGATCCATAGCGCGGCGGCCTGCGTCCCGGAATAGACGGCGCTCATCGCCTGCGCCTCGATCAGCCCCGCCGCCGTGCGCTGCAGGGAGATGCCGCCGTCGAGCACGTCGAATGCCGTGAGGGCGGCGGTCGCACCGCGCGGCAGGCGCAGGCGGGACTTGACCACCTCGATGCCGTTCGTGAGGAACGTGGCGGCCACGCCGCCCTCCCCGCCGCCCGCCGCGGCGTAGGACCCTGCCGGGCCGGCGGCCAGCGCGCCCGCGGCCGTCGGTGCGCCCCGGCCCACGGGCGTGCCCTCGGCGAGGATCCTGGCCGCGGTGTCGAGCGCCGCATCGTGGGCGCGCCTCGGCACGGGCTGGGCGATCGCCGTCGAGGACGCCAGCACCGCCAGGACGGCGGCGATCCCTACCGTGCAAGGACGCACCGGCCGCCTCACATCTCCGCCGGCAGCCGCTTGGGCGCGGCGACGAGATCGGCCACCATCTGGATCCGCTGCTCCTCGCCGAGCTCGCGCCAGAAGCGCTGGAACAGCTCGCCGTGCACCGCCTGGACGGCCGGGCCCAACTGGCGCGGCTCGACCGGCCCGAGCTGCTCGACCAGCTTCGCCGAGATCTCCGCCTTGCCGGCGCCGCGCAGCGGAATGTCGCTGATGTTGCGCTGCGCCCATTCGCCGAGCGCCCGCGCCCGTTCCAGCGCCCACACGTCGTAGCGGCGTTGCTGCTCGCGGTTCCAGCGCCCGAAGGCATCCTCCAGCCGCCGCTCCAGCGCCCGCATCTCGGCGTCCGGCTCCGACTGTCCCGCGGCGGCCTCGGCCCGGCTCAGCCCGACCCGGGCGGCGGCGAGCGCGGCCATGGCGTCGCGCGCCAGCCGCGCCGGATCGATCGCCTCGTCGGCCGCCAGCGTCGCCCGCACCGGCGCCAGGGCGAGGCGGCGTGCGGCGATCCGGCCCACCTGGATGCGGTCGCGCGCATCCGCGATCTCGCCGGCGAGGCAGCCGCCATAGCGATAGAGGCGCGCCTCGAGCGCCGACAGCGTGCCCGCGGCGGCCGACAGCAGCCGCCCCGCTTCCCACGGCGCCAGCGACGGCGCGGCCGCGTCGGCCAGCAGGCTCTCGACCTCCTCCAGCCGCTGCCGTCCGGCGCGGCACTCGTCGTCGAGACGCACGGGCGCCGCCGGCGCCGGGCCGGACGCAGCCAAGGCCGGTGCAGCCGCGGGCGGCCTCTGGGCCAGCCCTTCCAACCGGTCGAGCCGGGCTGCGAGGCCGCCGACCGCTTCGCCCGTCGTGCGCATCGGCTGCTGCAGCGCCGCGAGCCGATCGGCGAGATCGTCGAGCCGCCGTTCGATCCCGCCTTCGAAAGCGAACGCCAGCGCCGCGCCGAGGGCGGCTCCGACGATCACGCCCGGCACCAGGATGGCGAGCGGACGCCCGGACGAGGACGGGCCGGCGCTCTCGGTCATGGGCTCCTCCGTTCGTGTCGCCACGGCGACCCTACTCCCTCGCACCGCGTGCCCTCCAGTCGCGGCGACGCGGCGCCGGTCCCGGACCCTACCCCAGGTGGTGCGAGTTGGGGTTGGCGGAGTACGGTTGGCACGCGACACTGCGGCGGCAGGAGGAGGCTACCATGCGGGACCGGACGAAGATCCGCCCGACCGCGACGATGGCGCTGGCGTTGCTGGCCGCCTGCGCCGTGCCTTCCGCACGGCAGCCGGCGTTCGCCCAGGCCGGACCGCCCGCGGCCGCGCCGCCTTCCGTCGTGGTCGCTGCGGCGGAAAGGCGCGAGCTCACCCGCGCCTTTCCGTTCGTCGGCCGCGTCCAGGCGCTGGACAAGGTGGAGCTGCGCGCCCGCGTCCAGGGTTTCCTCCAGGAGCGCAAGTTCGAAGAGGGCGCCCAGGTCGCGGAGGGCGACCTGCTGTTCGTCATCGAGAAGGCGCCGTTCGAGGCGACGGTGGCGCAGCGCCGGGCGGGGCTGGCCGTCGCCCAGGCCGCCGCGCAGAATGCGGGCGTGCAGCTCGCCCGCGCGCGCGAGCTGGCGCGCACCCAGAACATCCCGCAGGCGACCGTCGACCAGCGCGCCGCCGACGACGCCTCGGCCCGCGCCCAGGTGCTGGAGGCGCAGGCGGCGCTGCGCGAGGCGGAAATCAACCTCGGCTACACCGACATCAAGGCGCCGCTGGCCGGCCGTATCGGCCGGTCGAACTTCTCGCTCGGCAGCTTCCTCAGCCCCGACTCGGGCGCGCTGGCGGTGATCGTCCGCGAGGACCCGATGACCGTGGTCTTCAACGTGCCGCAGCGCATGATGGTGCAGGCGCAGCGGTCGGGCCTCGCCCAGGAGAAGTTCGTGGTGCGCGCCATCCTGGCCGACGGCAAGCCATACGATCATCCCGGCACCATCGACTTCGTCGACGTGCAGGTCGACCAGCGCACCGACAACGTGGCCATCCGGGCGCGCTTCGCGAACCCCGACCGCATGCTCGTCGACGGGCAGGCGGTGCGCGTCTCCGCCGAGACGACACGACCGGAGGAAGCGGTGATGATTCCCCAGGCGGCGATCCAGCAGGACCAGGCCGGCGCCTTCGTGCTCGTCGTCGGCAAGGACAACAAGATCGAGCTGCGCCGCATCAGATCGGGCACGTCGGATTCCGGCTGGACCGCGATCGAGAGCGGCATCGGCGTGGGCGACCGGGTGGTCGTCCAGGGGGTGCAGCGCGTGCGGCCGGGCCAGGTGGTCGCACCGACGACCGTGCCACTGACGCCGCGCACCTGACGGCGACGGCCGGCCCGCCCCCATGATCTCCACGGTGTTCATCGACCGGCCGCGCCTGGCCGCGGTCATCTCGATCGTCATCACGCTGGCGGGCCTGATCGCCATGCGGTCGATCCCGGTGGCGCAGTTCCCCGACATCGTGCCGCCGCAGGTGTCGGTCACCGCGAGCTATCCCGGCGCCAGTGCGGCCGTGGTCGAGGCGACCGTGGCCCAGCCGATCGAATCGCAGGTCAACGGCGTCGACAAGATGCTCTACATGAAGTCGACGAGCGGCAACGACGGCAGCTACCAGCTCTCGATCGCGTTCGCCGTCGGCTCCGATCCCGACCTCAACGCCGTCAACGTGCTGAACCGCGTCCAGCTCGCCCAGGCGAAGCTGCCCGACGAGGTGACGCGGGCGGGCATCAACGTCGCCAAGCGGTCGTCGGCGCTGCTGCAGGTGATCAACGTGCATTCGCCGCGCGGCACGCACGACGCCCTCTATCTCTCGAACTACGCCACCATCAACCTGATCGACGCGCTCGCCCGCGTGCCGGGCGTCGGGCAGGCGATGATGTTCGGCCCGCTCGACTACAGCATGCGCATCTGGCTGAACGTCGAGCGCATGGCCGTGCTCGGGGTCGGCGCCCAGGATGTCATCGCCGCCCTGGCGAGCCAGAACGTCCAGGCGGCGGCCGGCCGCATCGGCGCCGCGCCGCTCACCGCCGACACGCAGTTCCAGCTCACGATCCAGACCAAGGGCCGGCTGGACGACGTCCCCTCCTTCGAGAACATCGTGATCCGCGCCGAGGCCGACGGCGGCTTCCTGCGCGTCAAGGACATCGGCCGGGTCGAGCTGGGGGCACGTTCGGCCGATGCCTACGGCCGCCTGAACGGCCAGCCCGCGGCCGTCATCGGCATCTTCCAGTCGCCCGGCGCCAATGCCATCGCGGTCGCGGACGGCGTGCAGAAGACCCTGGACGACCTGGCCTCGCGCTTCCCCGACGACCTCGCCTACTCGGTCGTCTACGACACGACGGCCTTCGTGCAGGACACCATCCAGGAAGTCGTCAAGACGCTCGTCGAGGCGTTCGTCCTGGTGGTGATCGTCGTCTTTCTCTTCCTCGGCCAGATCCGCGCGACGCTGATTCCGACGCTCGCCGTGCCGGTCGCGCTGATCGGCACCTTCGCGATCCTCCTGGCCCTGGGGTTCACCGCCAACACCGTCTCGCTGTTCGCTCTCGTGCTGGCGATCGGCATCGTCGTCGACGACGCCATCGTGGTGGTGGAGAACGTCGAGCGGGTGATGGAGGAGGACGGGCTGTCGCCCCGCGAGGCGGCCAAGAAGGCGATGGCCCAGATCACCGCTCCGATCGTCGCCATCACCCTGGTGCTGCTGTCCGTCTTCGTCCCGGTCGGCTTCGTGCCGGGCATCGTCGGCGCGCTCTACCAGCAGTTCGCGGTCACGGTCTCGGTCGCCATGGTGATCTCGGCGATCGGCGCCCTGACGCTGTCGCCGGCTCTCTGCGCCCTCATCCTGAAGCCGAGCCACCACCGCCCGGGCCCGATCCGCGCCATCCTCGGCGCGATCGACCGGACGCGCGACGGCTATGCCCGCATCGTGCATCTGCTGGTGCGGCGCGCCGTCCTCTGCATCGCCGCCCTGGCGGCGGCCGCGGTCCTGACGGGCTGGCTGTTCGCCCGGACGCCGACGAGCTTCCTGCCCGAGGAAGACCAGGGCCTGTTCTTCGTCGAGCTGCAGCTTCCCGACGGCGCGTCCAGCAACCGCACCGCCGCCGTCGTCGAGCAGCTCGAGGCGATCCTCCGGCGCACCGAAGGCGTCAGCCTGGTGACGTCCGTCGTCGGCTACAGCTTCATGAACGCGCTGGCGATGTCCAACAGCGGCTTCCTGGTCGTGACCCTGGAGCCGTTCGCCCGCCGCGACCGGGCCGACCTCAGCGCCCAGGCGATCATCCGGCGCACCCAGCTCGCCGGGATGACCATCCCCGGCGCCAACGTCATCGCCTTCAACCTGCCGCCGATCATCGGCCTCGGCACCGCCGGCGGCTTCGAATACCAGCTCCAGGACCTGCGCGGCGGCAATCCGGAGGATCTCGCCGCGGTCGCGCGCGGCCTCCTCTTCCAGGCCAACCAGCAGCCCGAGCTGACCCGGGTCTACAGCGGCTTCGGCGCGGCGACGCCGCAGGTCTGGCTCGACATCGACCGCGAGAAGGCGCAGCAGCTCGGCCTCGACATGGCCGACATCTTCCAGGCGCTGCAGGCCACGCTGGGCGGTTACTACGTCAACGACTTCAACCTGTTCGGCCGGACCTGGACGGTCATGGTCCAGGCCGAGGCGGGGTACCGGGACGAGATGCCCGACATCTACCGCATCCATGTCCGCAGCCGCACCTCGTCCGAGATGGTGGCGCTCTCCTCGATCGCCGACGCGCGCATCGTCCTCGGACCGCAGTTCATCGTGCGCTACGACAACTACCGCAGCGCGTCCGTCTCGGGCAGTGCCGCGGCCGGCTACAGCTCGGGGGCGGCACTGGCCGCGATGGAGCGCATATCCGCCGCCTCGCTGCCGTCCGGCTATGGCTTCGCCTGGACCGGCTCGTCGCTACAGGAGAAGCAGGCCGGCGGCCAGACCATGATGATCCTCGGGCTGGCGGTGCTGTTCGCGTACCTCTTCCTGGTGGCCCTCTACGAGAGCTGGACGATCCCGATCGGCGTGCTGCTGTCGGTCATCGTCGGGCTCGCCGGCGCCATGGCGGCCCTCTGGGTCGCCGGACTCGCCAACGACGTCTACGCCCAGATCGGCATCGTCGTGCTGATCGCCCTCGCCGCCAAGAACGCCATCCTGATCGTCGAGTTCGCCAAGGAGGAGCGCGAGCGCGGCGTGCCGGTGGAGGAGGCGGCGGTCGCCGGCGCGCGCCTGCGCTTCCGCGCGGTGATGATGACCAGCTTCGCCTTCATCCTCAGCCTCGTGCCGCTGGTCATCGCGGCCGGCGCCGGGGCGGCGAGCCGACGGGCGGTGGGGACGGCGGTGTTCGGCGGGATGCTCGCCGCATCGGTCCTCGGGATCTTCCTGATCCCCAGCCTCTTCGTGCTGCTGCAGCGGATGCGCGAGGGCTTCCACGCCCGCTTCGGCGGCCGCATGGGCAGCCGATGACGCCGCCGCCCGCGGGCCGCGTACGCCTCTCCTGCCGCGGCGACATCCCGCGCCTGTTCGCGATCCGCCACGCCGTCGCCGAGAACCGGCTGAGCGACCCCGAGGCGGTGACCCCGGAAGACTGCGAACGGGTGATCGGCGAGGCGGCGATGTTCGTGTGGGAGGAGGACGGCGACATCCTGGGCTTCTCCGCCGCCGATCCCGACGACGGCAGCGTGTGGGCGCTGTTCGTGGCGCCGGGCCAGGACGGCCGCGGCATCGGCCGCGCCCTGCTCGCGCGCGCCTGCGAACGGCTGCGCGAGGCGGGCCATGGCGTGGCCACGCTGCGCACGGGAGCCGGCACCCGTGCCGAAGGCTTCTACCGCGCGGCCGGCTGGATCGAGCAGCGCCGCGACGACAAGGGAGAGATCGTCTTCCGCCTTCCGCTATAGGCGACCGGCAACGCGAGGGACCCTGATGAAGAACCTCGTCATCTGCCTCGACGGCACCTGGAACGACGCGGATCGGCCGACGCCGCTGACCAACATCGGGCGGATCGCCGCCTCGATCCATCCCAAGCCCACGGCCGATCTCGAGCAGCGCGTCTACTACGACAGCGGCGTCGGTACCGCCGGCCTTCTCGACCGCGTGAAGGGCGGCACCTTCGGGATCGGCCTCAGCGGCAACGTGCTCGAGGCCTACCGCTTCCTGTCGCAGTTCTACGAGGACGGCTTCGACATCCTCGTCTTCGGCTTCTCGCGCGGCGCCTTCACGGCGCGCAGCCTGTGCGGCTTCCTGTCGGCCAGCGGCCTGCTGCTGCCCGAGCGCTGCGACCCCTACCACCTCGACTTCGCCTGGAACTACTATCGCACGCCGCCCAAGCAGCGCTTCCCCGCCGACCGCAGGAAGCTCGACGCCATCACCCGGGCGAACGTGCGGGTGCGCTTTCTCGGCGTCTTCGACACGGTCGGCGCCCTGGGCGTGCCGCGCAAATGGCTGAACTGGATCGGCCACCACCGCTTCGCCTTCCACGACACCGAGGTCAGCAGCGTCGTCGATCATTCCTGCCATGCGCTGGCGATCGACGAGAAGCGCATCGAGTTCGAGCCGGCGGTGTGGACGGCACCCCGCCATCGCGGCTTCCGCACGGTCGAGCAGGTCTGGTTCCCGGGTGTCCATTCCGACATCGGCGGCGGCTATCCCGCCCATGAGCTGGCCGACGTGACCTTCGACTGGATGACCGGTCGCGCCCGGCGCTACTGCCCGTCCCTGGCGTTCGAGGAGCCGCCGCCGCCCGTCGTCGCCGACGGCGTGCTGCACGATTCGCTGGCGACGCCGATCTACTGGCGCAGCCGGCGGACGCCGATGATCCGCACCATCGACCGCTGCAAGGTCGATGGCGCCACGCGCTGCTGCTTCCCGGTCGAGCGGCCGCATTCCAAGCCGATCGGCGAGATGCTGCACTGGACGGCCCTGGCCCGCCTCGGCACGACCGCCCACGGGCCTGGCGACGCTCCCTACGCGCCGCCCAACCTCGTCGCCGCGGTCGCCAACGCACGACTCGGGCGCACGCCCGTGGTCGGCCCCGAGGGCGAGCCGGTGCCCTGGGCCGTCGCCGAGACGTATCTCGCGCGGGCCTGACCGCGGGCCCGCGCTACGCCGGAACGACGTAGCAGCGCTCGGGATCGATCCGCACCGCGACGGCCTCGCCCTGGCCGCCGGGGCGCGGGCCGCCCAGCGTGCGGGTGCGCACGACCCAGCGCCCGATGCGGACGTGGAAGTCCACCATCTCGCCGAGATCGACGATCGCCTCGACGACTCCCGCATGGTCGCCCGCCGCGAACCCGCCGGCCGGATGCAGCTCGATCGCTTCCGGCCGGGCGCACAGCACGACGGCATCGCCCGGGCGCAGCGCGCCGCCACGGCCGACGAGGCGGAGGCCGTCCGCGGTCGCGACCACACCGCGGCCGTCGGCCGCACTCCACGATTCGACGCGCCCCTCGAAGAAGCTGGCGGTGCCCACGAACTCCGCGACGAAGCGCGTCGCCGGATCGCGATAGACGCGATGGGGCGTGTCGAGCTGCACGATGGCCCCCTTGTCCATCACCACGATGCGATCGGAGATGACCATGGCCTCGGCCTGGTCGTGGGTGACGTAGAGAGTGGTGACCTTGAGCGTCTCCAGCAGCTTGCGCAGCTCGAAGCGCATGTACTCGCGCAGCTTGGCGTCGAGGTTCGAGAGGGGCTCGTCGAAGAGCAGCACGTCGGGTTCCGTCGCCACCGCCCGGGCGATGGCGATGCGCTGCTGCTGGCCGCCCGAGAGCTGCTTGGGCAACCGGTCGCCGGTGCCGGGCAGCTTCACGAGATCGAGCACGGCGTCGACCCTGCGGTCGATCTCCCGGCGCGGCAGCTTCCGCACCTCCAGCCCGAAGGCGATGTTCTGACGCACCGTCATGTGCGGAAAGAGCGCGTAGTTCTGGAACACCATGGCGGCGTTGCGCCGCTCCGGCGGAACGTCGTTGACGAGGCGGTCGCCGAACCACAGGTCGCCCTCGTCCTGCTCGATCAGCCCGGCCACGATGCGCAGCGTCGTCGTCTTGCCGCAGCCGCTGGGGCCGAGCAGCGACACGATCTCGCCGTCGCCGATCTCCAGCCGGGCGATCTGCGCCGCGACCGACGCGCCATAGCGCTTGACGATGCCTTCGAGCCTGATCGTGCTCATGCCATCCGCTCCGCCGCGCCGGGTCCGGCCGCCAGGTCCGGCCGGTCGGTGATGATCCAGTCGACGCCGAGCGCCGCCAGCCGCGCCAGCTCGCCGCGCTCGTTCGGCGTCCAGACGCCGAGGCCGACCCCCTCGCGCGCGGT